>JAUVIG010000544.1 GCA_030592825.1 Chlorobiota bacterium
CTAAGCCGTTATCGGCAACATCATAAAAGTATGTCGTTACACCTTCGAGTCCTGATTTTTCAATTATTCTGCCTGCAATATCGTATTCCATTTCGTGCATATTTCCTTTTGCATCGGTTTGTTTTGTTATATTTGAAAACGCATCATATTCATAATTTATTATACCGGCATCAGGGTCTGTCAGGCTTGTTTTATTACCGTAATTATCATAAATAATACTTACAACTGCTCCTCCGGGTGCTGCAATGGAATCAGGTTGACCATTAGAATTATAATAATACAATATACTCCCTCCATTATCTTCTGCTTCAGTTACTTGTCCGAGGGAGTTTATTGTTTTTGAGCTTTGTTGACCGTCCGGCATTGTTATGGTTGTTTTATTTTCTACATATAAATATGATGTTGTACCTATTGGCGTGTTAATACTTGTTTGTCTGCCATAATTATCGTAAGAAAAAGTTGTGGAGTTTCCTGTTTCTCCGGCAAAATGTGGTTCATAGGTCCTGTAAACTTGTCCTTTGCTGTTGTATTGTATTTCTGAAATTATTGTTTCATTTTTTAAACCGCTGCTTTCAGTTCTTATTTTTCTTTTATCAAAAACATATAAACCGGAAAATGATCACTGTATCCGTCTTGGAAACGATTAAATAATGTTTTTTTATTTTCTTATTCGTTTCTTCCAAACTTCCGGGCTTCTGCCTGTATGTATCACAGCTACAATATCAATTTTCTCACTTTTACTGTCAATATGATAGTATATACAATATGAGAATTGTTTAATTAATACTTTTCTGAAATTCAAAAATACTTTTTGGTATCCTAAAGGTTGCAATAAAACTTGTTTTATTGCTTCATCAATTCTTTGAATAAATTCCGGTCCAAGTCCGAAGTGTTTGTTATCATACCAATCTGATGCTTTGATAATGTCATTTTTTGCATCAGGTTGAATGTTTATTCTATAATGCATATTTTTGCATTAATTCGTTTTTTATTGTATCCCAACTTTCACCTGCATTAGGATTTTCTTGCATTTTTTTATATCGTTCTTTTAAAATACGTTTATGTTCTTCAGGAATATCATTTTGATTTGAAATGATTTGGTATTTTACAAGCAAATATTCAACAAAATCAGATACTTCAACTTGCAAATATTCCGGAAGTTGTTCAATGTTTTGTTTTATGTTTTCAATTATCATTTTTCTTTTTTAACAAATATACTAAATAATAGTAAGTTATTCAATTTTTATAAGAGATATTATTTTTCTTTTATCAAAAACATATAAACCGGAAAATGATCACTGTATCCGTTTTGAAAACGGTCATATGAGAATGTTCTTTTCGGATAACCTTTAAATATACCTTCGTTTTGAATTAAAAACTTTTTTCTGAATATATTAGACTTCCAATATACATATGTACTTTTATTATCTGATATTAGTCCTTGCGAAATTATTAACTGGTCAAATAAGCTCCATGCATCTCGATAAGCATTAGTACCTACTCCTTTTTTATATATGTTATAATACGGATTGTATAATTCTCCTTCTTTAAGTTTATCGATATTCCGATTTGATTTCAGATGTTTTTTAACACTTTCGTTATCCGGATTATCATTTAAATCTCCCATTACAATAATTTTTGCATCTTTATTTATTTTTAAAAGAAGATCAACTGTTTGCCTTGCCAGATCACCGGCTGCATTTCTTTTCGGTCGGCTTGCCAATTCCCCGCCGCCTCTTGAAGGCCAGTGATCTACAATAATATGAATTGTGTCGCCGTCATATAATCCGGTAACAAGAAGTTGAGCCCTTGTTTCATCATCTTTGTCGAAATCAAATTTCAGTATATAAGAATTTGAACTTAAAACTTTAAAATAATCTTTTCTGTATAATAAACCCACATCAACACCTCTTTCATCAGGAGACTGATAATGAACAATTCCGTAATTTGAAGATTTTAATTGAGGCATTTTTATAAGATCCTCCAATACACTTCTGTTTTCAATTTCTGAAACTCCGAGAATGTGAGGACCGCCTTTAACATATTCATCTCCTATTTGTGAGATGACTTCCGCCATTTTATCTAATTTTTTATAATATTTTTCGGAATTCCATACTTTTTTACCGTCAGGCAAAAATTCATAATCATGTGTATCCGGTGAATCTATTGTGTCAAATAAATTCTCTAAATTATAAAATCCTATGCAAGCAATTTTATATTGTTTTTTTTGTGCTTGTGCATTCAGTCCGATTGACAATGCAACAATAAGTACTAATAAACCTTTGAATCTTGTAATTTTTTTAAACATCTTATTATATATTTAGTTGTATGCCATTATTAAAAATTATAAACTACTTGTTCCGCACTTTCCGAAATTTTTCGGAGCCTGCCCCAAAATATTTCGGGGACAAGTCGTTTCGGGAAATATATTGTCTGTAATTTTATTGTTTATATTTAATATGTTATAACATTGTTTCATTGCTGCATTGTTAAATTGTTATAAAACAGCCTGCCTGCAGGCAATGTAACAATTAAACCACTCTGAAAAGTATAATTTTGCCACGAATTCACGAATAAAAAATTACAATAATTAGATTGTCAATTACATATGATTAGCAAGATTTCACAAATTCACGAAAACTTTGTTTTCGGAGTGAACTCAACAATATAACAAGTTTTGATACTTCATTAATACCGGACAATTTCGGCTTTTTTTCGGAAACTTCCGAAAAAATCTATATATTATATTAACTTTGTCTCCCTTTATTAAAAAAAGGGTTTCAAAAGTATAATAAAAATTCAAGATAAAAAAATGTGATTATGAGAAGAATATTGCTTTTGCTTTCATTATTTTTATTTGCATTTAC
>JAUVIG010000409.1 GCA_030592825.1 Chlorobiota bacterium
AACGTATTCTTTAAGTTTGACAGATCAAATCTCGTTATTACGCCTGATGAAAAATTAAAAAAGGTGGCTGATTACTTATTTAAAAATGAAGATGCTAAAATAGCAGTGATTGGATATACTGATGCAGTCGGGAGTAATGCTTATAATGACAAATTGGCTGTAAAAAGAGCAAAATTAATAAAAGATATACTTGTTAAAAACGGAGCCAAAGACGAGCAAATTCAAGTACTTGGTTATGGAGAAGACAATCCTTTGACCTTAAATAAAAAGGATAATAAATATTATGAACCTTCAAAACAATATAACAGAAGGATAGAATTTGCAGTACTTGTTCAAGGTAATCCGAAATTGAAAGTATTACTGTTTAAAGATGTTCCCGGAGAATACCTTGATAAAAATTATAATAAAGAATACAAAAGATAAAAAAAACCGGCACATGCCGGTTTTTTTATTTCTTTCCGAAAACTTTTTTGAACCAATTTCCGAATCTTTTCCAAAATCCGCTGTCTTTTTTTATGTTTGTTTCATTTTCAGTATCTGTTTCTGTTTCGTGTTTTTCCTTTTTATCAGTTATTAATTTTTGTTCTGCAAGAATATTTTTCAATTCTTGATCAGTAACATTATTGAAAATAAGTTTTGAATCCTTTAGATCAACATTAATAATTTTATCTTTATCAACTTCGTTTTTTAGTATTTGTTCTGATAATTCATTCAAAATATGTTTTTGAATAGTCCTTTTAACCGGTCTTGCTCCGAATTGAGGATTATAACTTAATCTTGATAATACACTTACAGCCTTTTTTGTAAAATTTATTCTTATGTCATCTTTTTTAAGCTTTTTCTTTAAGCTGTTAAGTTGAAGTTCAACAATTTTACTAATGCTGTTCAAAGAGAGTGGCATAAACATTATAATTTCATCTATACGATTCAGAAATTCCGGCCGCATTGTTTCTTTCAGTACTTGTGAAACTTCTTGTTTTGTTTTAATAATAACTTCCTTATAGTTAGAAGAAGTCATTTTTTCAAAACTTTTATTGATCTTATCCGAACCGGCATTAGAAGTCATAATTATCAATGTGTTTTTAAAATTTACAGTTCGCCCTTGGCTGTCTGTCAGATGACCGTCGTCAAGAACTTGAAGGAAAGTATTGAAAATATCTTTATGAGCCTTTTCAATTTCATCTAACAGTACAACTGAATAAGGTTTCATCCGAACAGCTTCTGTAAGTTGTCCGCCTTCATCATAACCTACATATCCCGGAGGTGAACCTATTAATCTTGAAACAGTATGCTTTTCTTGATATTCAGACATATCAATACGTACTATATTTTTTTCATCGTCAAAAAGGAATTCTGCAAGTGCTTTTGCTAATTCTGTTTTCCCTACACCTGTTGTTCCGAGAAAAATAAATGAACCGATTGGTTTACCCTTATCTTGTAATCCTGCTCTGCTTCTTCTGACAGCTTCAGAAACTGCACGTATAGCTTCTTTTTGCCCTATTACTCGTTTGCCTAACTCTTGTTCCAAATTAATTAATTTCTCACTTTCACTTTTTGTCATTTTACTGACAGGAATACCTGTAATATCAGATATCAGTTCTGCTATCAGCTCTCTGTCAACAAGTTCTTTGGATAAAATAACATCCGATCTGTTTTTATCAAGTTCATCATTCAGACTATCCAATAACTTCTTTTCTTCAACTATGTCCTTATAAGTTATTTTAGCAGCAGTTTCAAAGTCGCCTTCTGCTTTTGCTTTTTCTGATTGAACTTTATAATCTGCAATTAATTTTCTTTTATTGATTATTTCACTTAGCAAAGTTTTTTCCGATTCCCAAATCGCTCTGTAATTTGTACATTTATCACTTAGGTCAGTAATCTTATCAGAAAGCTCTTTAACGGCAGTTTCATTATCTTCTTTTTTCAATTGAGCTTGTTCTGTTTTCAGAATAATTATTTTTCTTTCAAGTTCATCAATTTCAGAAGGCAAAGTATTTATCTCCAATCTTAATTTTGAAGACGCTTCATCCATTAGATCTATTGCTTTATCAGGTAAAAAGCGATCGCTTATATATCTGTCTGATAACTCAACAGCTGCAATAACAGCTTCATCTTTTATTCTGACTTTATGGAAAGTTTGATATTTTTCTTTTATTCCTCTTAATATTGAGATACAGTCATCAATTGACGGTTCTTCAACAATAATTTTTTGAAATCTTCTGTCAAGTGCTTTATCTTTTTCAAAGTATTTTTTGTATTCATTAATGGTTGTTGCACCTATTGCTCTCAATTCTCCTCTTGCTAATGCCGGTTTCAATATATCTGCAGCTCCCGGTTTTCCTCCGGATTTACCCGTTCCTACAAGCAAATGAATTTCATCAATAAATAGTATAACTTCACCTGCTGATTCATTAACTTCTTTAATAATGGATTTTAATCGGGATTCTAATTCTCCTTGTTTTGATGCTCCGGCAATAATCGACCCCAAGTCTAAAGAAAAAATAATATTGTTTTTTAGGTTCTCAGGAACATCTCCTTTCACAATTCGTTGAGCTAAACCTTCTACAATTGCTGTTTTCCCGACACCGGCTTCTCCGATTATAATCGGGTTATTTTTAGTTTTCCTTGAAATAATTTGTAAAACACGTCTTATTTCTTCAATTCGTCCGATTATCGGATCTGTTTTGCCGCTCCTTATTTTTTCATTCATGTTTACGGCATACTTGTTTAAAGTTTCAAACTTTTCAGTAGTATCTTCCTTTTTTATCGGATTTTTTCGAAGTTCTTTTATAGCACTTTCAATCATTTCTTGATTAAAACCTTTTTTAAGCATAAGATTTGCAGAAATATCACCTGTTAACAGTATTCCTGATAATATATGCTCAATAGAAATATAATCATCTTTTAAAGATTTTGAGATTTGTTTTGCTTTTTTTAAAGATTTATCTACATTTTTTGATATTTTAAGCTTTTCATTTCCCTTCAGTATATCAAAATTTTTATAGATTTCAACCAAGTTATTTTCAAACTCACTTATTTTTATTCCCAATCTTCTGAAAATAAAAGGAGTTACATTATTATCCGTTTCAATGATTCCTTTTAAGATGTGGAGATTCTCAATTTGAGTATGCTTAAGAACCTTTGCTGTTTCAGTACCTCTTCTTAAAGCATTTTGTGCAACTTTAGTAAAATCGTTATAATCCATTTGGACGATGTAAGGCGTTTAAAATCAATTGTTTAGCATTATGCAATAAGTGTCATATTTATATACGGAACATATCCGTCTGACCGCTTCAAGCGGTCGGACGGGTTTACACTTTCCGCATTTATTTAATACGTTTATTGTAAGAGTTTATTTGTAAAGGTATTCATTAAAAATGTATATTGTTTAACTTTTCATTTTTTTTATTAAAACAATGGAAAAAAAATCAAATATCAAAATTAAGAATACTGTTTTCAAACTCAAATATATTTTTTTAAGAAATAAAACATTCTTATTGTTGTATTACCAAAAAACCAAAAAATGCCGAAACAAAATAAAATACTGCTATACAATATTCTCATAACTCCAACATCTGTAGAGAGAGAGAGAGCAAGCATATAAACCTCCTTAAAAATCATTGTTTTTACTGAATGAATTGACAGTTGACAGTCTTTAGTTAACAATTAAACACTAAACAATTAAACATTAAACATAAAAAAAAATGAAAAAGTTATTATTAATCATTACAACAATTATTGCAGTTGCAAGTATAATTTTAATGTACTCCTGCAATAAAAACGAATTAAACGAACAAACGAAAGATTACGAAGACGGAACCGCACTTGCAGAACAAATTCTTGCTTTTAAAGCAAATATGATAAATAAAAGCGGTGAAACCATAAGCCTTGAAGATGCA
>JAUVIG010000269.1 GCA_030592825.1 Chlorobiota bacterium
AAAACAAATGATACTTTTGATAAAGAAGATTTTGAGGAAAATGTTTTTCAAGACAAAGAAGTTATAGACTCTTTCAAAAAATATGACGAAAATATCAGAACAGAGAATAATATTGAATTAATGAGCAATTTTGATATTTCAAACCATGCCGTAAAAAAACAATCGCGAATATTTAAAAGTGTATTGAAACTCGACAAGAATTTCCATGTATATATTCACGGCGATAAAAACCTTATTGAGAAAGGGGTTGAAAGTGACGGAAGAAAATTTTACAAAATTTATTATAATAACGAAGAATAGGAAAATATCAACAGATATGTTATGCCTGCAAATATTAATCTTAAATTTCTAAATTTGCATTAAATTTAATTTGGGATAAAATATGAGCAAAATACTGATAATTGATATCGAAACCACAGGCTTTCTTGACAGAGGAGGCAAAATTGTAGAAGTGGGCATTGTTGAATTAGATACTGAAACCGGCAACAGAAAAATTATTTTTGATAAAGTTACTCACGAAAAAGGAATAACAAGAGCCGAAGTTGAAAATTCATGGATTATAAGCAATTCTGACTTAAAAGTTGAAGATGTAAGATTTTCAAAACGACTTGATTTATTGAAAGATAAAATTCAGGGAATAATAAATAAATATCCGGCAGGGGCAACTGCATACAACAGAAGTTTTGATTTTGACTTTTTAGAAGACAGAGGCTTTAAATTTCCGAAGAAATTACCTTGTCCGATGATATTGTCAACAAATGTTTTAAAATTACCGGGTAATTACGGAGATTATAAATGGCCGAAAGTAGAGGAAGCTTATAACTATTTCTTTACAGGAAATAAATACAAAGAAAAACACAGGGGTGCAAATGATGCTTTACATGAAGCAGAAATTGTTTATGAACTTATTAAACAAGATATTTTTAACTTGGATTAATGTAACTATTCCTTATCCTTCTTTTTCGTTACAGATTCACCAATATTCTTCCGCATTTCCGTATCAGCTTCAGTATTTTGGATATTGTTATATTCTTCAACACTTAAATTGCCGTCGATAAATGCAGCAGCCATTGCTTTTTGCACCTTTTCTTCCGCTTTAATATAATCTGCTTTAGCTTTTTCGGCATTAGCTTTTGCACGTTTGCTGAGAAGTTCTGCTTGTATATCTTTACCTACTTTTACTTCCGAAACATCAACAGAAAGAATCTCAAAAGCAGTTCCTTTACCGAGTTCTTTTTGTTCGACTTTTTTTGCAAGAAGAAACGGGCTTTTCAAAATTTCCCGGTGGTTTTCAGCTTTTCCGATTTCTGAAGATAAATTCTCGTCAACTCTTGCCAAAACGGTTTGTTCGGTAGCACCTCCAATCATATTCTTCAGGTTTGCTCTAAGGGTAAGTTTTAATTTCATCTGTAATTGGATACCGTCTCCGGCTATTCCGCTTATTGTTTTAGTTTCAACAACTTTAGGATTAATGCACCAACTAACAGCTTCCGTTACATCAATATCAGCAAGATCAATTGCTAAAATTTCTCTGAATGTAATATCCCGGTAATTTGCTTCTCTCGCAGCAATAAATGCTTCAACAGATTTTGTAACATCGCCGTTTGATAAATAATGTTCCTTAAGCTGACTTAATGTGATTTCCTTAAATCCGGCATTATAAACAGTAACTAATGCTTCAATTACTTTTATTACATCTACATTTGATAAATAGTAAGAAGATAATTCATTAAAATTAACATCCAAACCGGCGTTTTGAGCTGTAATCATTGCATGAATAACTCTTGAAACATCAACTTTTGCAAGATATTGTTTTGTTAAATCATTGTAACTTACATCCAAACCGGCATTTAAAGCTCTTATTGCAGTATCTGTAAGTGATGTAATATCTACACCGGCGAGATATTTCTTCATTAAATCGTGTGAATCAATTTTCAAATCTGAATTATGAGCTTTAACTAAGTTAGATATAATCAACTTATGCGGAATTTTTTGCAATCGCATTTTTAACATATTCATAATTCCCGGATCAATTCCGGACAGCTTTGCCTCATACCAAAGTCCAATCGGTGCATAATACCAAAAAAACAATACAATTAACGACAGTATTATAATAATAAGAATAATTCCCATTTTTTTTAATTTCAATTCCTAAATCTCAAAATCTAAACTGCAAATTCCTGATGCTTTTTATTTGGTGTTCAATATTTGTTGTTTGAGTCCACTCCGAAAAGTAAAAAAAATAAAAATGCCACTAAATCACCAAGACACAAAATTACACAAAGAGCTTACAAAAAGCAATTTAATTTTTGTGATTCTTTGTGTTTTAGTGTCTTTGTGGCAAAAAATCACTTTTCGGAGTTGCCTCATGTTTGGTTCTTGTTATTTGATATTTGTTATCTGACATCCCTCCAACTTCTACTTTAAATTATGATATGGCAAATCATTTTCGTCTTCAGTATTAAATATGTATTTTTCTTTTTGATAATCTTTAAAACTAATTTTACCTTTTTTCAAAGCTTTTGCCATATCTTCATTAAATTTCTTTTTAGATTTCAATAATTTCAATTTTGCTTCAGCTTCTTTTTCTTTTGCTTGAATATCTTTAATTTCAGCTAACTTATCAGCTTTTATTTCAATATCAGTTACTTTAATTTTCAATATCTCAAATGTGTTATGATACGATTCGGTTTTTTCTGTTTTAAGATCATTCAGCACATTTTCGGATATTGATTTCAAGTTCTTTAATACTTCAGTATGTGATTTAAACTTCAATAATTCATCGGAAAACTTCTCATTAATTTTATAAAAAAGATTTTTCTCATAAGAGATCAAAGAATTGATATTTATCTTCTTTTTTACTGATACTGAAATATTTGGTGATATTTGCAAACCGTCCTTCAGTACAATATCTATCGGGGGATTTACTGTCAGATCAAAAGGTATAACTGCTTGATCAATTGTTATATCAAAATTAATATCTCTGTTCAGATCAAGTTCAAGAAGATCATTTACCGAAATTTGTGTGTTATTTGCTTTTGCAAATTCAAAAGCATTAATAACTCTGAATACATCACCGCCTTTAAAGTAATGATTTGTTATTTTAGTTTTATCAAGATCAGGTATGTTATTTCTTTGTACTGTATCAACAGATTTAATATATTCATAAGAATTTATGCCGGATTTATATACTTCGGATAACTCATCATCTGAAATATCAATATCTTTTTGCTTAATTAAGATCAAACTGTTTAATAATTGATTCTTTTCTTTCCATGATATTTTGCTGTCATTTAACAGTTTATGCTCTTTGCTGATACCTGTTTTTTCAGCTTTAATAAAATTTTTAATGAAAAGTTCTGTTTCCTGAAGATCGTTTTGGTCAAGTCGATTTCGGGAGATGTCAAGTTGAATTTCTTTTGCTTGTCCGGCAATTTCAAAATATTTTTCAATATCCATGTCCGAATTTACAAGTTCTAATATTTTTTCTTGGCTTAAGTTTAAATTTTCATTATTTGTCTTTTTCAAAACAGAAAAGAATCTTTCGGAATTATTTTCAGACAAATTAAAGTTTTCTATATCTTCTGTGGTGATTTTTAAATTTGATTTTCCGCCGTTGATAATAAGTTTAACGGTGGTTTCAAAATTCTCGGGATTGCTGCCCCAATATTTCTTTAATTCATCAAATTCAATATCAATTTTATTGTCAACAATTTTTTCATATTGTTCAAACAAATATTTTATCGGTATTTTCTGAAGTTTTAATATAAGAAATCTTAAAGAAAATTTACTGAAACCTGCTTTTTTGGCAAGAGAATGAAGTTCATACGGAACATATGCCGTAATCATAAGTGCTGATATTAAAATTATGAACAAAATAATTATGATAAAATCCATATTGAAAGTTATTTAATATTTATTGCTTTTATCTTATATTTCAGTACTTTCTGCCAAATAATTTATATTTGAAACAACTCGGCAGGATTTATTTTAAACTGTAACATTTTTGCTGTTTCTCTTTCCCCGTCACCGCCTTTTCTTTGCATAGTAATATTCCCGATTTTTATATTTCCTTGTTTTGTAACTATTATTTCACTATTCCCAAAATGATTAATTACTACATTAATTGGCTTTAAAATCCACCGAGCATTATTTTCTGCTTTTTGAGCAACTAACATCCATTCTGCTGCAAATTTACCTCTGCCTTTGATAATGTCATTTACAATCAGGCTTTTGTTTTTGGTCAGCCAATTAAGTAAAATCTGTTGATTTTTCTTGCTGAATTCATTTATAAATGTTCTTCTCAAGTCTTTTGGATTTTTTATTGTAGGTTTAATTTCTCCTGTATATTTTTTAAGAATTACAACAACATTATCAGGTATTGACCACATCTTAACATATTTATCAATCCATCTTTTGTCAATTTGATTAAATCCTTTTGAGTTACTAACCAATTTTACTTGTAAGTTTTCAACATCAATAGCTTTTTTTAGTTTTACGGTAACTTGAACTTGGACATCTGTTTTAAATCCGGAAATTACAATTGCTTCAACATATTCAATTTCTGAAAGATTATAGCCCATTATTTTCAACCAAGATTTTGCATCATTGTCTTTTTTCCAATTGTTAAATTTATTGACAATATCCTTTTCATTTTTAAATCCGGCTTTTGCTGCATGAGAACCTCTTTCTGTTAAATCCATTATATTGAAAATAAATTCGTTTTTACATATTCTTTAAGCCTTTGATTTGCAATTTCGGTGTAATCAGTTGAAATTTCCGAGCCAATCCAGTTTCTGTTAAGCAGATGAGCAACTTTTGCAGTAGTTCCGCTTCCCATAAAAGGGTCATATATAATATCTCCTTCGTTTGACCATGTTCTAATTTGGTCAAAAGCTAATTTTTCCGGAAAGATAGCAGGGTGTTTATATGCTATTTTATCTTTTGTCGAAATACCTCCTCCAACAGAATAAAAGAAAACATTTCCTGCCTTTTTTTCTTTTGTTCGTTCTACTTTTTTATAATTTAAAGTACCTTCTTTTCCTCTGTTCTTCATATTTGCTAATCCTTTATATTTTGTAGGTTCTGTAATGGGATTAAAAGTTTTTGGGGTACCTTTTGAAAAAGCAAACATATATTCAAAATGTTGATGATAGCGGTTTCCTGTCGTAGGCATCGGATTGTTTTTATAATAAATCATTGTATCGTGAATGTTAAATCCAATTTTTTTAAAAGCAAGAGCTTGTCTGAAACTTGTTCCTGTTTCGCTGCCTTTTTCGGTTTTATCTCCAACTACCCAAATAACAACACCTCCTTTTTTTAGAATACGAAATAATCCTTTTATAATTTTTTCAAATGGCAAATTGTATCCGTTATAATTTCTTAAATCATCATAAGGCGGAGAAGTTAAAACCATATCAATACTTTCCAATGACATATTTGTCATAGTATCAATGCAATTTTCATTATATATTTTTTTCAAATCTATCATATAACAACAAAAATATTTAATCACTCAATAGTTGCTTTCAAGTCTTTTCCTTTCAATTCGGTCATCATTGGTTTTAAAAAATCATATGCTCCTTTTTTAACATCTGCTTTT
>JAUVIG010000196.1 GCA_030592825.1 Chlorobiota bacterium
AAGTTATTAAACGGATATCATACTTTAACAGTAGGATTTTATTTTTCAAATAATTAGTTTTTTAATTCAGGTAAACAGAAGTTTCTGTTCAAGTTATTAATTGAGCAGAAACTTTTTTTATTTATAATGACAAAAAAAGAAAGATATAAAAAAACCATTGATTATTTTCAACAGAATATGCCTGTTGCTGAAACAGAGTTGAATTATAAATCTCCTTATGAATTGTTGGTTTCTGTTATTCTTTCAGCTCAATGTACTGATAAACGTGTAAATATTATTACTGTTGATTTTTTTGACAGATTTCCTGATGCTGAAAGTTTATCAAAAGCTGAACCTGAAGAAGTTTTTGAATATATTAAATCTTGCTCATATCCTAATAATAAATCCAAACATTTATCAGGTATGGCAAAGATGCTGGTTTATGATTTCAATAATGTTGTACCTTCTGATATAAATGAATTACAAAAGTTACCCGGTGTCGGCAGAAAAACAGCAAATGTAATTGCTTCTGTAGTATTTAATAAACCGGCTATGCCGGTTGATACTCATGTTTTCAGAGTTTCTGAAAGAATTGGCTTGACTTTAAATGCAAAAACTCCTCTTGCTGCCGAGGAACAATTAGTAAAAAATATTCCTGAAGAATTGCTTACTGTTGCACATCATTGGCTTATTCTTCACGGGAGATATGTTTGCATTGCCCGAAATCCAAAATGTAAAGATTGCGGGATTTCACAATTTTGTAAATATTATAAAAAGAAGCACTAATTTTTAAACGTCCATCTGACACCGAATTTAAAGAATCCTTTGTAAATAGGATAATGATTTACATGAACAGGCTTTTTCTCTTCTGAATTTGAAAATATTGAATAAATATTTGAATATTTAAAGAACAATAAGACATTACGTTTAATTTTTAAATTTGCAAATACAGAAAAATTCGGATAATTCCCTGTCATCTGCTCCGGGTCATTTTCAAAATAAAAATGACCGATTGCCGGATTATAACTGGCGGCTTTGTATTCTGTAGAATAATATATATCAAAACCTAAATGAACTAATAATGAATTATTATAGTTAAGTATAAAATATGTTGAGTGATAGGCTGCTATAACCGGAAGTGAAATTATATTATCATCAGACGAATTTTGCCATACAATCTTATTATGTAAATGTAAACGTTTAAATTGGAAATTTTTACTTGCACTCACTGAAATGACTGAAAGTCCTAAATCATATTGAACAGGTCTTTTAACACCATCGAAATAAATATAATCGTTTATAATTGTTCCGGCAACATTTAAATTAAAATGATTTTTCGGAATATTGAAAGACATTGAAAGGTCAATAGTTTCAATCGGAACAAAATTATTTTCCCAATTATAATGGTTTGAGTAGAAGTTGTTTTGGAAATAATCAGCTTTTTGTTTTGTATATTTTGAATTTAGGGCAATATATGAATTAGGAATGTTTTTGAAGATATATTTTTTTGCTTCTCCGCCGATTCTGAAATCACCGGATCTGTATCCTGAATAGTAGTATTTAGAATATGCTTTTAAATAAAGTTTTTTAAAATTTGATGAGTAAATTTCACCATACAAATTATTTTCAAAGAAAGTATTACTGTTTTCCAGAAAGAAGTATCGTTTAAAATTAAATATTTCATAATATTTTGCATCAATTATCAAAGAAAATCCAAATTTCTTGTTTTTCTCGAATATTTCTTCACTACCGATTTTTATTTTATTTACCATAGCCTTGTAACCTATTGAATCATTTGTTGCATCTTCTTGATAATTGAAGTTTTGGTAATATCCGCCGCTTTCATCCTCTTCATCTTTATAAACTCTGTATTTTCTTTGAAAAGTTATATTGTGAGAGATGCTTATTTTTGGTTCCAATACTTTAATAATTGTATCTTTATATGATAAGTTTTTAAATTTCCCTAATTTATAAATTTGTGTAAAAGATAAATCTTGATTTTGTAATGATGTATTTGAATTTAAAATTCTTGGAGTGGCTATTTCAAGATCTGCTCCTATGGTGTCAATATATCCGCCGCTGTTTTGATTGAAAAGTTTATTATAAGTGTAAGAGAAATATGCAAAGTATCTTTCTTTTTTATAATTAGATGTAAACCCAATTGAATTTATTTTTGTGCTTTGATCCAAGTATTGACCTTTTGAAGAAACAAAATCATAATTCAGAGCAAAGTTAAAATCGGGATGAATATTTTGAGTGTGTGTAAAATCAATTGTTTGAATATCTCTGACTTTAGAACTTGTTGTATGCATTATTGAAGTATAGGGTCTTCTGGTATTGTAATATGCAGAATTTCGAGAATTTTTTAAATAGATGAAATAAGGTTCATTAAATGAAAACTGATTGTTAAATCTGTCATATCGTTTAAAATATATATCAGAAATACTTGCAGAACCAATATTTCCGAGATTAGACGTTAATATGCTGTATTTCTCATCACTACGTACAGTATGAAACATTTCTAATGAACTGTCATTATATTCAATTTCTTCTTCAGCAAAATCATCTTTTAAATTCCACACTTTAAGAACGTTCTTTAAAGAATCAGCATCATGTTGCGATTTTACCGGATCACTGAAAAGTAAAACCAATAATATAATGAATAGCTCTTTTCGGCAGTTCCCGAAAAAAAAGTCGATTTTGTTGTGAATTTTGAATTTCTTTGAAATAAGTTTGAAGATCAAAGTTATAAAGTTTAAATTTAGTTTTTATTCAAATACTTTGTTTTTCTGTTTACTGAAGACTGTCGGTTGTTAAACTAAAACGGATTAAATTTTAACTTCTGAAAAGCCGGTTTTTCTTGATTATCAAAAAAAAACAATTTAACAATTCAACAATTTAACATCTATTTTAACATTTTAATGGCAGAAACATTTGTTACATATTCTTCTGCTTTTTTAGTAGCTAATCCACAAAGGGAAATATTTTTCTCCTCAGATTCTGTAAGTAAATCAAGAGTTCTTCTGTAAATATCATGTAATTCAGTTTCTACTTTTTCTGCCCCGTAACCTTCAATTTCATTTGTCATTTGAATGATATCACCTCCGTTGATTATATAACCCGGAACGTAAAGAACGTTATTTTGTTTTAAACTTTTTGCATCTTTAAGGTTTTTTAACGGTTGATTTGTTCCGCCGGTAAGTATTTTACAATTTATTTTAGAAAGATTACTTTTTTCAATTAATTTTTCTGTTGCACAAGAACAAAAGATGTCACATTCAACATTATAGATATTATCAGGTTTTTCAATTTTAATATCTCGAACTTCATCTTGTATTACTTTAATTCTGTCATAAATTTTATCAGTAATTGTAATAATTGCTTCTTCTTTAATAAGTTGTTTAACTAATTCAGATCCAAGATCTCCGATTCCTTGAACAACAATTTTTAAACCTTTTAAACTGTTTGTATTAAGTTTGTATTTTGCTGTGGCTTTTAAGCCAAGTATCATTCCTTTTGCTCTGTTGACATAAATAATACCTAATCCGCCGTGGCTTTCTTCCATTCCTAATATGTATTTTGATTCTCGCCTGACATAGTTAAGATCTTCATATGAAACACCTTTGCTTTTCGACATATACAACTTGCCGTTCCAACGATTCAGAAAAACGCCTAAAGCTCTGAAATACATTTCTGATTTTATTTCATTACTATCTCCTATTAATACTATACTTGCACCTCCTAAACTTCTTTGCAGCAATGATGCTCTTAAAGAATTATAATAGGCTATATCCAGTGCATCTGCAATGGCATCATCTTCTTTGTTATAAAGGTGCAACTTGGAAGATGCATTTGCAGGTCCTAAAACAATACTGTCAATAGCAATTATTGCTTTAAGTTTTAACGATTGTTCTTCAAAAAATGACAACTCTCTGCTGTTATTTTTTCTCATATGTTCAAAAATGTTCATTGTATTTTTTTTTATTTATTATTAGTGGTTCTAATGTTATTTTACCGGTGATTAAATGTTTTTTATGTGTGTCCTTTTAGCATTTAATCATTCATTCAATTAATTAATCATTCATTCACCTAACTTATTGCTGCTAATACAATACTGTTTAATTTTGATTCTTCTGAATCTGATCTTGATGTTAATACTATAGGTGCAGTTGCTCCCAGTATTACTGCTGCAAGTTTACCGCCTGTATAAGCAAATGATTTGTATAATACATTACCGGCTTCAATATTCGGCAACATCAAAAGATCAGCATCACCGGCAACATCTGAAATTATTCCTTTATGTTCAGCACTTTCTCTGCTCAAAGCATTATCAAATGCTAAAGGTCCGTCAATTATGCAACCGGATATTTGTTTTCTTTGTGCCATTTTTGATAATATTGCAGCATCAATTGTTGCAGACATCTTTTCATTAACTGTTTCTACAGCTCCTATTACTGCAACTTTTGGTTTTAAATACCCGATTTTATGCATATATTTTACAGCATTGGAAATTATTCCGACTTTTTCTTTAAGAGTAGGAGCAATATTCATAGCAACATCTGTTAATGCTATGAGTTTATGATATTCCGGTATCTCAAAAAAAGCAAAATGAGATAAAAGACTTCCTGATTTTAAACCCCGTTCATCATTCAAGATACCTCTCAAAAGAGTTGCTGTCCCGACATTACCTTTCATTAAAATTTCTGCTTTGCCTTCTTTTACAAGTTTAACACTTTCTGCAACAGCTTCTTCTTTAGTTTCTGTATGTATCAATTCAATATCGTCAAGTTTATAGCCGTTTTCATCACATAATTTTTTTATATCATCTTTGTGTCCCACCAAAACAGGTTCAATAATGTTTTGTTCTTTTGCTTTATAAACTGCATCCAAAGAATGATCGTCAGCAGCCGAAGCCAAAACTAATCGTTTTATTCCGCTGTTTTCTTTATTCTTTATATATAATCCCGCTATTGTTTTTAACATAATTTCAGTTATTTTTAAGTTACAATTTTACATAAAATAAATGATTTATAAGTATAGTATTATAAATTTTTTGGTTCTGCTGTTTTTTAAAGATATAATTTTAATTTTGACACAATTAATAAACATCTTTCTTTAAAATGGAATATTTACGAGTTGAAAAATTGACTAAATCATATGGTATTAAAACATTATTTGAAAATATTTCATTTGTAATTAATAAAAAAGAAAAATTTGCACTTATTGCAAAAAACGGAACCGGCAAAACAAGTCTTCTAAACATTATAACCGGGAAAGATATTTCTGATTCAGGAAAAGTAAGTTTAAATAATTCAATATCTGTTGCATATTTAGAACAAGAACCTGTTTTTTTTGGAGATAATACAGTAATTGAACAAGTATTCAATTCTTCCGGTAAAATTGTAAATTCTGTAAAAGATTATGAACGAGCTATGCAATCTCAAGATGAAAAAGAGATTCGGGAGGCAGTTGAAACAATGGACAGGCTTGAAGCGTGGGAATTTGAAAGGGAAATTAAAACCATTTTAACTAAATTGAAAATTACGGATTTTGAAAAGAAAGTAAACATTTTATCCGGCGGACAAAAAAAACGATTAGCATTAGCAAATGCATTACTGAATAAACCTGATTTCCTTATGCTTGACGAACCTACAAACCATCTTGATTTTGAAATGATTGAATGGTTGGAAGATTATTTAAGTAAATCTGACATAACTGTTTTAACGATTACACACGACAGATATTTTTTAGATAAAATATGTAACAGGATTATTGAGATAGATGGTAATGAACTTCATCTTTATAAAGGGAATTATGCACATTATCTTGTAAAAAGACAAGAAAGAATAAACATAAGTAAAGTAAATATTGAAAAAGCAAGAAATCTTTTAAGGATTGAGGCTCAATGGATGAGTAAACAACCTAAAGCAAGAGCTACAAAGGCAAAACACAGGATTGATAATTATTATAAGATAAAGGAAAAAGCCGGTAAAAAGCCGGAAGAGCATAATTTTAATATTGAAATAGAGGGTAAGCGATTGGGCAAGAAGATAATAGATATTGATAATATTAATAAAGCCTATGATGAAAACATATTAATTGATGATTTTTCTTATAAGTTTGTTAAAGAAGAGAAAATTGCAATTGTAGGAAATAACGGAGTAGGGAAGAGTACTTTTTTAAATCTTATTGCCGGAAAAATAAAATCGGATTCCGGAACTGTTGATATTGGTGAAACTGTTTCAATCGGATATTTTGAACAAAGTTCAATGAACCTTTCTGAAGATAAACATTTGATAGAAGTTATCAGAGACCAAGCTGAAGTTATTAAGCTTGGAAAAAATCGTGAGATGTCAGCAGCACAATTTGCCGAGTACTTTTTATTTCCTCGAAATATGCATTATAACTTTGTGTCTCAATTACGCGGCGGCGAAAAAAGGCGACTTCATTTAATGACAGTTTTAATGAAGAATCCAAATTTTCTTATTTTGGATGAACCGACTAACGACTTGGACATTATGTCTCTTAATGTGCTTGAAGATTATATCAGACACTTTAAAGGGACTGTGCTGTTAGTTTCTCATGACAGATATTTTATTGATAAAACGGCAGATACATTATTTGTTTTTAAAGGCAAGGGAGAGATAAAGGTGTTTCCCGGAAATTATTCAGCTTATATTCAGTATATTGCAAGGAATGAAAAAAATATTACCGAAATAAATCAAAAAAAACTGAATCAAAAACCCGAAAAAAGAAAAAAAGAAACCGGAAAGCAAATACTTAAACTGGCCTATAAAGAAAAGACGGAATTTAAGACACTTGATGAAGAACTGGAAAGATTCAATAAAGAAAAATCAGAACTTGAACTATATATGCAATCCGGGAATTATACAAGTGAAGAATTGGCTGAAAAATCTAAACGACTTGCAGAACTTATTGAAATAATTGATGAAAAAGAGATGCGTTGGTTGGAATTAAGTGAGAAAGTTTAGCTTATAAT
>JAUVIG010000234.1 GCA_030592825.1 Chlorobiota bacterium
AAATTGCAGGTGTCAGAAGTGAAGAAGAATATCATATGATTGAGGCAGCATCTGAACTTTATACAAACCCAAAAGTAAATTTTAATACAATAAAACATATCATTGCCGGCAAACAAATTCTTGAAATAATTATTAAAAAAAGCAAAGACAGACCACACTCGGCACCTGACGAAAAAGGGAAAATGAAAGCTTTTGTGAGGGTTAATGATCAGAACTTATTGGCAAACGGAGTTTTAATAAAAGTTTGGCAACAAGAAAAAAAAGGTGTCGGTGTAAAAATTCATTATAGTGAGGCCGAAAAGTTCATCTTAAAGTACTTATCCGGAAATGAATACATAACCTTTTCCAAATTCTGCAAACTTACCGATATTAAACGTGAATATGCAGAAAAAATAATCGTTGATTTTATACTCCTTGATCTAATTGAAATTGTTGTTTCTAAAACACTGATCTGTTACAAACTTAAGGGAAAATAATATTGCTTCATTGTCAAAAAGCAACAATGCATCAATGAAGCAATATAACAATGCTTACTTTTTCAATTTAGAATTCACAACAAAAACACTTCCTGTTTCCAAGTTCCGGCTTATATCATTTTGGATTTTATATAATCAATAAGCAAATCAATATCCGTATTTTCAGATCCGTGTTTCAGCAAATGATTTTTGTCTTCAAGAATGCTTTCTTCAACAGGTTCTATTCCGGAAATATTCACTGCTTTCATATACATATCCACTGCTTTCATTTTTTCTCCTTTGCAAAACAACACATGCCCGAAGTTAATAAAGTCGTATGCTGTTGGTTTATTATCAAGCAACTTTTTATAATATTTTTCTGAAGTTTCAAAATTTCCCGATATAAAAGAGCACCATGCAATCGGTCGCATTGCCTTAACATTATCCGGTTCATAATATTCGACTTTAAAATATTTCTTCAGTGCATTCTCATAATCTCCCATAGAAAGGTAGCAATGTCCGATATTTGCTTGTATATGTATGTTATCTTCTTGTTCAAGTTCAGCTCTTTGATAATATTTTAATGCATTTTCAAAATCATACATTTTTCTGTAACAAAATGCTATTTTTTTTATCAACCATAAGGAAGGGTCGCTGTACAATTCTGCTTTTTTGTAATTATCCAAAGCTTTTTCGTAATCGTTCAATTTTTGAAATGCAAATCCGAGTTTTTCATAATTTTTTTGTACTTTTTTTCCTTTAAATTTCATTTTGCTCAAAATACCGACTGCTTCTTCAAAAAAACCTTTCTTAAAATATAATTCGGCTATCTTTTCAGATACCGATTTATTTTTAATTAATATCTCAAATAATTTTGTATTATGAATATCCAAATCACCGGCAAAAAAATCCTCAATATCATTATGCATCGGATGCAGCTTATAAAAACGATAAAAATCTTGCAAATATCTTGTAAAAATATGTTTGTCATTTTTATTTTTATTCAAAATCTCATCTTCATCACTTATCTCTTTCATTTGCTCCATTTCCGCTTTAAATAATTCTAAAATCATTCCTCTTTGAGCTTCAGGCATCATTCTGACATTCATGCAAAACGAATATTTATCAGAATTACAGATAAATACAGAACGCTCCAAACCTTTTGTAAAAGCTTCAGTGTCAAAATCATCTTTTAATTCAGCAAAAGAATTGTTAACTTCATTATTTTCACTGTAAAAAGGCATAAACCAATTTGCAGTTTCCCTGAAAAACGGAAAATTTTTAAACCCGGCAAAAGCACTCATAAAAACATCGGAACCCTCTAACTGAAGTTTTGAAAAATCAGCCATTTTGTTAAGCAAATCGGGAGCATCATCAAATATTTCTTCCCAATCGGGGTTTTTATCTTCTCCCAAACTGTCGGAAATAATTTCATCCAAATTTAATTTATCTTGAATCTTCGGTCTGAATTTTTCCATTTCAGGAATAATCTCATCCCGCAATTTTTTAGAGATTTTTTCAGTTTCTTTCGATCTTATAAATTGCAAAATAATATTTTCGATATGCAACTTTATATTATCATCTTCACTTATCAAACGTAGTCTTGCGATTATATCATCATACAAATAAATTCTCTTATCGTATCGATAAAAAGCCATAACAATGCCTACCAATGCTCTGTTCCAAACATTTTCTTCATCAGCATCATAGAAATTAAATAACACATGAAACTTTCTTTTGTCAAAGCGTCTTAATAAACTTAAAGTTATTGCACTAACCAAAACACTTTTTTCATGGAAATGTAATTTTTTACTGCGTGCATATTTTTTTAAAATATTATTATCGGATTCTGAAAATTTATCAGTCAACCATAAAAGAAAAAAAAGTTTATATATGTTCTTTTTTCTTGAATTGCTTTCAGGATCTTTACTTGAAGTGAGCAAATTTTCAATTTCTTCTTTAATTGTAATTTTTTGCTTAACTATTTCTGCGTCAAGCATTCGCTTTTCTGATGCTAATTTGCTTGTTGAATCTTTTAAATATGAAAAATCTTTTAACTTTTCAGATATTTCAAGCAATGACTTTTGAATATTTTTATAAATCAGCGGTTTTTCAGGATCATTAATACCTTTAAAAGTATATTCCAAAAGATAATGATAAGTTTCTCTTTGTTTTTCAAAACTTCTTCTTATTTCAGGCTTATTGATCTTATTTATATACTTCTCTGTCAATAAAAAAGCATCCGATAATTTCTTTTCGGAAATATAATCACATATTAATCTGTAATCTGTATCTGTATATTGGTTCATTTAATGCAAATTTATTTCAAATACAAACAAAAATAATACAAATATATATAATATGCCAATTAGACAGAAAATAGAAAATTTTTATATTCATTTTTTTTATATTTTTGTGCCGACAAAAAACATCCTTTTTAATCTTTAAGCTAAATTGGGAAAATCGTTAATGAAACAAATTTTTAAATACTTTTTCAAATCTCATTCTTTTGATTCTAACCTTGAAAGTTTTCGATCAAGAACTTTATTATTATTTCTTCTTACCGGCTTAATGTTGCTAATTGCTTTCATGATAAAAACTACTTTATCGGGAACATATAATTCTCTTTATATTCAATTTGTTTTCCTCATTATTCTTATTGCTTCATTAATATTAATGAAAACAGGTAAACATCAGTTGGTTGGAAACATGTTATCACTATTAATTGTTTTTATAGAAATAGCTTCGACTTTTTTCAATTTTTCCGGAGCAGAGTCTTACAATTTCTTTGTGGATGAATTTTATTTGCTCCTTGCATTTTTATTGTTTTCAGCAATGTTTGCATCCAGATTTATCTTAATAACTAATTCAATACTGATTACAGCAACTGCAATTACAGCATTTATCATTAAAAAAAATGATTTTCCGCCTGAAATTATTGAAGAACTTAAATTAGGATTAAATGTTTATATACTTGTTATTTTAATAATTTTTGGTTTTAGTTATTTATACACACATACCATTTTAAAAGCGATAAAAGAAATATCAGACAGTGCTTTTGATACCGAAGAAAAAAACATTCAATTAGAAGAAAATGCAAAGCTTTTACAAAAACAACAATTTGAGTTAATAAAAGCAAAAGAAAAAGCAGAAGAAAGTGACCGTTTAAAATCATCTTTCCTTGCCAATATGTCACATGAAATCAGAACACCGATGAATTCCGTATTGGGATTTACAACTATTCTTAAAGAATCCGGATTAAACGAAAAACAAAGTGAATTTGTAAAAATAATTGAAAGCAGCGGAAATCATTTATTGGATTTGATAAATGATATTATTGATATTTCTGAATTAGAATCAAATATTGTAAAGATTAATAATGACAAAATTAAACTTAATAACTTATTAAATGAAACAGCAAAGGTATTTGAAGCAAGTTTATTAAATGATAATAAAGATGTAAAGATTATTACAATTCCCGGATTTAACAGCGGTTATGATATAATATATTCCGATGCAAAAAGGTTAAGACAAATATTAATCAACCTCATAGGAAATTCAATAAAATTTACAAGCTCAGGTACTGTAAAAATTAGTTACATATTAAAAAACGAAGAACTTCTTTTTAAAGTTGAGGATACCGGAATAGGAATTTCCGAAAAAGAATTACCTATTGTTTTTGACAGATTCAGACAAGCTGATGAAACAACAACAAAGCAATATGGCGGAACCGGATTGGGTTTAGCAATTTCAAAAGCATGTGTAAAACTTCTTGGCGGAGAAATTAGTGTTAAATCTGTAAAAGATAAAGGATCAATATTTTCCTTTACTATACCCTATATACCGAAAGACATTTCCATATAAACTTACTACTAACCTGAGTTCGATATAATAAAAATGAATTAATAAAAGGTGTAAATCAGTAGCCCCGTGCTTTAGCTCGGGGATATATAAGTATAGGAATACCCAAAATTTGAAAAAAATGTAATTTATTATCAATTATTTTCAAAGATACATTTTTTTCAAATTTTGGAGAGCTGATTATCAACACATCCCCGCCCTAAAGGGGCGGGGCTACTGATTTACAGATGTTTAGATTAGGGTTCTGTATCGAATACAGCTTACTAAATGGGTGGTCATAATACTGTTTCTAAAACTCCCTGAGGGTTTCCTGAATTCCTTTGTGCATTTCATACCAAAAACTTAATGCAGCTTCATGTTTGTTTTTTTCAAAAAAATTAATCCATTTAATAAGCTCTTTGTCATTGTTATTATCCAAACTGTGTTTTCTTTTCAAAAAAGTATAAACAATATCAATACTTCTGTCAGATTCCCAAAACACAGATGAGTTACGGCTGTTTATCCGACCGGCTGTGATATGATTATTTTCTGTAAATTGCTTTTTTAACCCATACAGCGAATCAATTATTTCGGGTGCCATTTCTTCTGCCCAATTCCGGTGAAAACGGCATATTCCGAGATTATCCAGAATTAATTCACCTCTTAATCTTGCAGCACCTTTCTTACCCAGTTCCCTCGGAGTAATAAAATCCTGTCCGTAATACATGTAGTATTTACCCATAATCGCCATTGGCGAAAGTGCACCGGGTGTCCAGTACTGGTTTGGTACCATCCATCCTTTTCGGGCATAGGCTGTATAAACAAAAGAATCCAAAATTTTCTCTCCTTTTTGCCTTGATAATCGACGGGCAAATTTACGTGCTCATTCGCTAAGGTTGAGAATCCCCCGTTTTTCAATAATCGAATC
This sequence comes from Chlorobiota bacterium, assembly GCA_030592825.1. GTDB lineage: Bacteria > Bacteroidota > Bacteroidia > Bacteroidales > JAADGE01 > JAADGE01. Next base: position 5,224 of record JAUVIG010000234.1, read on the forward strand.
TAACAACGCCACACCTATATCTGCATTATACATTGAGTCAGAAATCACATCGAAATTTTTCGCTGAAAATACAGGAATGTTTTTAATGCCTAATTCACGGGGTGTTAATTTTTTTTCTGATAAGCATTCCATTAGCCACGACAGTACTCCTCCGACCGAGATGGCATCAAATCCGTACATATCGGCCCGGTGATTTAGTTTTTCAGCAGCACGTTGGTCAAAAATTCCTGTCAGAGGCCCCATTGCCTGATAAGGTTCATAATCTTTTTTATATTTACCATGCATTTTTTTGCAGACCGCAACACAGGGTTCACCGCAATTTTTCTGATTTTTCGGTTTAATAGTTTCTTCGTTGAATTGTTTGAGATAGTGGTTAACAATAAATTTATCATGAATTTCAAGGCGCTCACTTTCATCCATATAAATGCTTTTATAATTAAACGAGAACATGCTGCCGCCAATATTTACGTAATTTACTCCAAACGTTCCGCCGGTTTCAAATTTCGGGTCAAAACGATATTTGGTTGTAACTTCCAAATCTTTGGCAGTTAATTTCATTTGATATTTATCAACAAACCATTGATCGGCAACTTTACGGTCGCGAAAGTCTTCATCAATAAATGTCCCTCCGTAAATTACAGCAGCAATACCGTGTTCTTGAAAAAGTTTAGTCCCAAAACCGCCTCTTCCTGCCCATGTATCTGTATAGCTTAATTCTCCTTTAATGATCGGAACAGAACAAATTGCACCAAAATCAGTAGCCTGCGATGCAGGGCCTGTTACCAATATACGCGGATTGTTGCTGTACCTTTCACCAAATAAGTTAAAGACATGATCCATTAAAGAATATACACCTTTTCGGCCTTCGTTCCATACATTCTGTAT
>JAUVIG010000370.1 GCA_030592825.1 Chlorobiota bacterium
ACATAGTCACTTACAAACATTGCATCATATACACCGAGTGTAGTTTCTTCGAATGTAGGAACATAACCGGTATCACCACTAATATTATAATTTTCAATAGGAAATGCACCTACAGCCCAATAGAAATCTTCATACCAATATGATGAAGGAGAAGAACCAATATAAGCAACAGCTCCTTTATCTTCTGCTCTTATCCATGCTTCTCCTATACATTCTCCGTATCCGAAATCGGCAGACATACAGCAATTACCCACAGCAAGCGGGTATTTATTTGTATTTGTCATTGAATTTATATCAGAAATTGACAGATTTGGAGTACCCCATGATGTTTGATTGCAATGAGCCGTATAATTAATAAAAGATACTGATATTCTTTCGTTATCATAACATCCTGAATAAGATGTTAAATAATCATTTACATTTGTAAATCCGTGTGATACATTAAAATAATTTAGTGTTCCGTAGTTTACGGTTGCTTGACCTACACGAGGGTTCCATGTTCCGTCCGCTCCGGCAATTAACGTAACATCATCCAAATAAGCAGGATCTGCAAATTCGTATTGTTCATGGTATAGTGTTTTATCAATAATCGGTTGTAATTGTGTTAAATTTTCTGCAGAAAACCTGCCGTAATACATTTCAGGGAAATAGTCTCCGTCTTGGCTGAAATAATATAAGTCAGTTTGACGGCCTGAATTAACACCTACTTGAGAAGCCGGAATCTGCCCTACATCACCAACAAATAAACAGAAACTCGGAGCAGGGTCTTCAGGTGTTCCGGCATCATAATGTGCTTGAATCCATGCTTTAATTTCATTAACTGTTGAATATCCTTCGTCTGTATAATTTATGATAACTTCAAAGCCTTTTTTTGTTTTCCAAGCAACATAAGGTTGTAAAGCTGTTTCAAATGCTCTGTCAGATAAAATAAGCATTTTAACCGGATATTTTGTTAAATCCGGATGATCATCAATTACATTCTTATTGTTTAACAGTTTTTGATATACAGGCTCAAAAAATGGTGAAAATGTTGCCTGTCTTATGTATTCTGTTTTATTGATATCGCTGTCAGTAAAACTTACTTCTATTTCAATATTGTTGTAAACTTTTATTGTACCGGCAGCAGGATTATAATTAACAGGTGAGACCGAAAGTTTTGCAATTCTGACACCACGCATTACTCCATGTATTTCTACATCAGCAATGTTAAAAGAAGTATATGATTTAGAAGTATAAGCATCTTTATTATAATGAAACTTAACTAAAGTAGGATCTTCATCTTTTCTGACATCAGGTTGGGCAGGAATAATTGCATTCTCTATACCAAAGTCAGATAATTTATACTCTGTTACAGTGTAATTTTTTACTTTAACAGAAAGTTCAGCACCAAACGGTATTTCTATTAATTTACTGTATGCCGGAAGTTTAGGATCGCCGACATTTCCGGTAAATCTTGCACCCGGAATTGCAATTTCATCAAAAAAACCTTCTTTGGTATTAACTGTAAAACTTCTGATTTCAGAATGATTAAAAGTTAAACTTAATTTATCATAACTGTTATCAGTTATTTCAATTGAATTTCGTTCATAATCCAACGGAATTACACCTTTTTGTGCAAAACTGATCGAAATCCATAAGACTGAAATTAGTAGAGTAAATAAGATTTTTTTCATAATTAATATATTATATTTTAATAAATAAAATGATATTCAATAGTAACAGATAACATAAAGTTAAATGAGTTGCATAAAAATTTTTGCAATTTAACAGAAAAAATATAAAACCCACCGGATAAAAGCACTTTGTTGTAATAACTTGTTTAACGGGAATTATAATCTTATTTTGAGGAGTTAATTAAAACAGTATATAGGATTTCTTTGTATCTTTTCCGCAAAGACAGCAAAAGGAAAGGCAAAAAAGCATAGAATCATACTTGAATTGAACGAATATGAAAAAAGATTAAGTTTTGATATTTTGAGATAATAAATGAATTTATACTTATTTATATTTTTTAAATCGGACTCATACATATAAAAAAAGCCTCTGATCTAAATCAGAGGCTTTTAAACATATAAGATCAATTGTTTTATTTAAGTATGATTTTGCCGTTATATGTTTCGTTTCCTGAAATTATCCTGACAAAATAAATGCCTTTTGCAAAATTTGCAAGATTTACTTCCAAAATATTATTACTTGTTTTAAACTCATAAATTTCTTTTCCGTTGATGTTATATATTTTTATATCAGCAATTCCGGATAAACTTTGTAAATTAATATTAAATGTTCCGTTGTTCGGATTCGGGAATATTGAAATATTTCCTGTAAGAACATCTACCGAAACTCCGCCTACATTAATTGTGAATGCTTGAGGAACAGGATCGCCTCCTGCTTGCGCTTCAATAACAACATCATGCAAACCTTGCTCGTTAGGAGCTGTTCCGCTTAAAACACCGGTTCCGTCACCATTATCGGTAAGTGATAACCATTCAGGTATGGTTGGTGCTGTGATAGTTACAGCTTTTGCTCCTTTTGCAGAACTGTGTCCGGGGAAAGTAATCAGGTCTAAATAAACACAATCATCTTCTTCAGAAATTGATACGTCTTTTTCGTAAGCCCATTTTAGAGTATGTACTCCGGCAGAAACGGACTCCGTAACTTCAGTCCAAACTTCAGTATCATATTCATTTATTTCAGTTCCGTCAATGTAAAAATGTAATTCATCATAGTCTTCTTCAGAACTGAGCAAATACCAAAATGAAATTTCGCCGGCTTCTGCTACATCAATAGTAACAATAAGTTCTGAAGTAGCATAATCTTGTCCCCATATATCTCCGGATTTGGCTGAATATGTTCCTTCATAAACCTTACTTTCTTCTATTAACCAATCTGCTTCACCGCCAAAAGTCCAAGCATAACTACTGAAATCACCTGTTTCAAAATCTTCAATTTGAATTCCGACAGGAAGATTCACAGTAATTACTTCAGAATATTCACCACCTGTAAGAGTAAAAGTTAAATCAACAACAGTACCGGTCGGAGTACTTTCATCAACAGTAATACTAAATGTCGGAGTGAAAGTTTGGCCAGCAGCAATAGTTCCGAGATAATGTTCGTCAGTATTTACTGTAATATATTCACTTGTTGATGATAATGAGCAAGTTGCATTAACAAAGCTTGCATGACCGGCATTTCCTGCGTTTACAGAAACACCTGCTGTTTCACCTGCGTCAAGCATACCATTATTATTTCCGCCGATTACGAGAACAGAAATATTATAGTTATATACAGCTCCTTCATCAATTGCAGTTAAGGGAGTAGAAGTATATACTAAATCACCTTCCGCATCATTTATTCCGTCAAAAGCTACTTGCGGAACCGGAGCATTAACAGTAACATTTTTAGTTTGTTCCCAAAGGGTTTTATTACCGTCAGTAATTGCAATATCAACAGCAACAGAATATTGATCTTCAAGATCATCTGCAACAGTTAAAGTGAAAGCTCCGGAACTTGCTGAACTTGTAGCTCCGGCTGCAATATCACCATAATTGTAAGTTCCGTTTGTAATACTTGCATTAGGATCGGAAGTTGTTACCGTTACTGATACTCCTATTGCATCGTCTTCACCAACATTTTCCAATACAATATCCAAATTTACTGATTGACCATAATCAACTTCATTAATATAGCTGTCAACAACGAGATAAGGACCTTCAAGTGCAGCTGCAGGCACAGTAGTTATATAAGGAATATACTGTGGTTTTGTTACAACAATATCTACATCTCCGCCGGAAGTTACAGGGGTTATCGGCACATCCACAGTTCCTGTTCCGTCAACAAGAGCTGCACCATGTAGTACACCGTCTTTTGAAATTGCAACATATGAACCGGGTTCTGCTGAGACTTCATATGTAACCATACCAATCGGTAAAGTAGGTAAATGACTTACAGTATTAGTTTCACCTTGTGTATAAAAAGGGACTAATGAAGGGTCGCCCAAACAGTTGTATCCTTCCCAATAATATTCATAAGGATTTGAATGATGTAGAGGCCATCCTTGAACATCAGCTTCTGTTACAGCAAGATTGCCGAGAAATACAGTAGCATCAACAGTTACATAGTCACTTACAAACATTGCATCATATACACCGAGTGTAGTTTCTTCGAATGTAGGAACATAACCGGTATCACCACTAATATTATAATTTTCAATAGGAAATGCACCTACAGCCCAATAGAAAT
>JAUVIG010000475.1 GCA_030592825.1 Chlorobiota bacterium
ATAGGGTTTTCAGAGTTTATCATATACTTCTTCAAATTTTCTTGCATTATCCCGATAGTGCTTCTTAAATTTTCATCGTCTATGATAAACTCTGAAAATCTTGATGCAAATTAATTATTAGAGGTTGTCATATACATTATTACAATATCCGCATCAAATAAAAGAACAATAAAATATTGAAGAGTTCAGGCAGTAGGCTTTACAATTTGTTTTATTTCAATGATTATTGCTTGGTTTGATTTTTTCAACACTGCATTTCAGGGAGTAGGATGAAATTATATAAACTTAATATACTTATAAAACACTCATGCCGGCAAAATCGGCACAACAACAGCATTAAACCGGAGAAAGCCGCGAACTGCGTAGCCCGGTGTGCGTGAAATCACTTTTATTATTATATTTATTTCGTTCTGTTTATTGTTAAATATTGATAATTAGCTATCGTAAATCAATATTCAATATTCGTTATTTTTTTTGCAACCGTATAATAATTAAACATCTTAACACAACAGTACATTAAATTTTTTATATTTGTTTGAAAATTTAGAGTTAAAAAATATAACCCTTCTAAATGCTTAATTGTTAGAATAATCGGGGGTTTTGTAAAGTTCAATGAATTATTATACAATATAAATTAATCAATTTTAATTTAAAAATCTGTTATGAAAAAATCTGTTTTTTTATCTTTATTATTGAGTATATTTTTATTAAACGTAAATGCTCAAACATCATTTCAAAAAAATGATTTATCGGAAATTGAAAAAATCGAAATACCGGCAAAAATTAATAAAACAAAAATTCCGTGGATTGAAAATACCGGACAACAACATTCGGATGTTGCATTTTATGCAAATGTGTTTTCAGGAACGGTTTTCGTAACCGATAAGGGCGAAATTGTTTACAACTTTTCGATTACCGGCACAAAAAATTATGCTTTACGCGAAACTTTTGTAAAAATCGACATAGATACTCAAAAATTCGGCAAAATTTCAGGCGAACAACCCTCACAAACCAAAGTAAATTATTTTATCGGAAACAATCCTCAAAACCGGCAAAATAATATTTCTACATATCAAACTGTTAGTATCGGCGAAGTTTGGGACGGAATAAATGTAAAACTTAATGCTTACGGAAATAATATCGAAAAACTTTTTTATGTAGAACCCGGAACAAGCCCCGAAAAAATAAAAATTAAACTGCAAGGCGCCAAACGAATTAAAATTTCAGAAACCGGAGAACTTATTATTAAAACACGCAACGGCAATATTAAATTTACAAAACCTGTGGCATATCAGATTATTAACAATAAAAAAGAACATATTGAAGTTGCTTATACTGCAAAAGGAAAAACATACGGCTTTAAAACAGACGATTATAATCCTGATTATGAACTTGTAATAGACCCTCTTATTGCCTCTACTTTTGTCGGAGGAGCAAACAGAGATGACCCTTGGTTTTTAGCTTTAGACGGTGACGGAAATGTTTTTATTACAGGAGAAACAATATCAAGCTCTTATCCTACAACAACAGGCGCTTACGATATTTCAGCTAACGGTGGTTATGACGTATTCATCTCAAAATTCAGCCCCGATTTACAAAATTTATTGATTTCTACTTTTATCGGCGGAAGCGGTTATGATTACAGTAGGTTTCTCGCTTTTGACAGTAATAACAATATTTATATTACAGGCAATACTTATTCAAATGATTTTCCTATGGCCGGAACGCCTTATGATAATTCACTAAGCGGGACTAATGATGTATTTATTGCAAAATTAAATTCTGATTTAAGTTCTTTGCTTGCATCAACTTATATAGGTGGAACTAATTCAGATAAAGCATATTCAATTGCAACAGACAACACCGACAATGTTTTTATAACCGGATATACTTTATCAGGCGGTTATCCCTCAACAACCGGAGCTTATGATGAATTGTTTAATGGAGATATTGATGTTTTTGTTTCAAAATTTACTTCCGATTTAAGCACACTTTCCGCTTCTACTTTTATGGGAGGCAGTGAGAGTGATATTACTTATTCATTGGTGCTTGACGGTTCCGGTAATGTATATATCACAGGAGAAACATACTCTTCAAATTATCCCACAACAGCAGGAGTTTATGATCCTTCACATAACGGTTCTTATGATGCCTTTGTATCAAAATTTACACCTGATTTAAGCACTTTATCTGCTTCTACTTTTATCGGAGGCGCCGATTCTGATTATGGATATTCAATAAATCTTGACGGCTCAAATAATGTATATATTACCGGATATACTACATCAAGCAGTTTCCCGACATCTGCAACAGCTTACGATAATTCACATAACGGCAGTTGTGATGCCTTTGTTTCTAAATTCACTTCAAATTTAAACACTTTATCAGCTTCTACTTTTATTGGAGGTTCTGACTATGAAAAATCATATTCAATTGATTTTGATACTTTAATGAATGTTTTTATTACCGGATATACTGTTTCCTCTGATTTTCCCGTATCTGCAACCGCTTTTGACAATTCGTTTAACGGCTCTGATGATGTGTTTGTTTCAAAACTAAATTCTGATTTAAGCATTTTATCTGCTTCTACTTTTCTCGGAGGTTCAGGAGAAGATCTCGGCACCGAAATAGCAGTTGATACTTTGGGTAATGTTTTTGTGACAGGATATACAACATCAAGTAATTATCCGACAACCGCTTCTGCTTATGATGTCTCTTATGCCGGCGACGATGATGTATTTATTTCAAAACTTGATAATAATTTATCAGGAAATTTTCCGCCTGATATTACATCTCATCCTGAAGACCAAATAATTAATGCCGGCGAGAATGCAATTTTCGGTATTACGGCAACAGGAGCAGACAGTTACCGATGGCAAGAAAATACAGGCAGTAGTTTTGAAAACATTACCGACGGAGGCATATACAGCGGAGCAGAAACCGATACTCTGACAATTACAGGAGTAAGTTTAGATATGACAGGTTATCAATATCAATGTATTGCCACTAACACCTACGGAAATACAACAAGTAATATTGCTGAATTAACAGTATTAACGAGTATTGAAACCATACAAAACAGCGATTATTTAAAAATTTATCCAAACCCCACAACCGGAATATTTACAATTGAAACTAATAATAACTTGTCCGAAAATCTGCGGATTCAATCTGTCGAAATTTTAAATATTTGGGGGCAAACGATTAAACAGCTAACAATGAGCAGCTTGCAATTAACGATTGATCTGTCAGGTCAGACAAAAGGAATTTATTTTGTAAAAATTCAAACGACTGACTTTATAAAAGTTGAAAAAATAATTGTTGAATAAGTTATAAAAATGAATTTATAAATAGATTGATTAAAGATTGAGTTAGATTGATGAAAATAACTGATA
>JAUVIG010000509.1 GCA_030592825.1 Chlorobiota bacterium
GTTTAGAAACTTATGCTTCAGCAACAGGAATTGTAAAAACGGCTGTTGAATTACTTGAACAAACAAATGAATATAGTTTGTTAAAGAAAGCTGATTTTGAGTTTAGTTCAGAAGATATCTATAATGCTGCTGTTAAAGGAGATACAATTGCTTTAAAAGCATTTGATTTTACGGCAGAAATTTTGGGTAAAGCATTGGCAGATTCTGTTGCATATTTAAGCCCCGAAGCAATTTTTTTGTTCGGAGGATTGTCCGGAGCCGGAGATTTACTGTTAAAACCTGTTAAAAAATATATGGAAGACAATCTGCTTGAAATATATAAAAACAAAGTACGAATTTTAAAATCACAATTATCAGGAAATAATGCAGCAATTCTCGGTGCAGGTGCTTTGGTTTGGGATGAGTTAAAATTATCCTAATAAATTTTTAACAATATCAGCAAATTCATTATAAACATAATTATTTGCAGCTACCATTTCTCTTCCGTAAAGATAATTATTGCCTTTGTTAAAGTCTGAAACTTTACCGCCTGCTTTTTCCACAATAAAAGCACCTGCAGCTACATCCCACACATTCAGGCTGTATTCATAGAAAGCATCAAACCTTCCGCATGCAACATAGGCAAGATCTGTTGCTGCCGAACCGAAACGTCTTATTCCTTGCGTGTGTTCCATAAAGTACTCCAAACTTTTTAATATGGCTTTATTTTGTTCAAAATCATAATAAGGAAATCCGGTTGCTATTAATGAATCGGCAAGTGTTTTATTAGTCGATACTTTGATCTCTTTTCCGTTAAGATATGCAGGGGAATCTTTATAAGCATAAAAACATTCGTCTTTACCAACTTCATATACCACACCAATTACAATTTTTCCGGCTTCTTCCAAAGCAATACTTACAGAAAAAGGTTCTAATCCGTGAATGAAGTTTGTGGTACCGTCAAGCGGATCAACAATCCAATTATATTTATCTGATTTAACAGTTTCGGTTTCTTCTTCGGTAATAAAACCTGCTTCAGGAAGAATTTTTTTTAGACCGTCAACAATAATTTTTTCAGCATTTTTATCAACATAAGTAACATAGCTGTGAAGGCTTTTAGTTTCAATATTTTCAGAATTGATTTTTCCTTTTTCTTTTCTGATAAAATCCCCTGCAATTTTTGCAAGTTCAATAACTTGATTGCAAATTTGTTGATAATTAAGCATCTTCCTTTTTTGGTTTTACAGCAGAATTACCAAATTTTGTAATCATCTTATCTTTATTTTTAAACAAGAGAATAATTGCAACAATTCCGACTAATATCATAAAAAATGAAATTATTTCTGCTTGTGTTACCTCAAGATTTCCTATTTTATAGATGTTATTGATTCTGATCTTTTCTATTAAAAATCTTTCAATACCGGCAAAAAGGAAATAAAGCACGAACAACATTCCGGGGATTTTAATTCGTTTTCTGATACTGAATAATATCACAAAAACAATAAACATCATTGTTGTTTCATAAAAAGGTGTCGGAAATACCGGAGTTGTTAATACATGACAATTATCCCAAGTACATCCCGGAATTAATACACCTTCATTTATTATATTGTGAGGGTAATTATATGCCCAAATCCATTCGGGAAGAAATGAGAGCCATTCAGGCATGGGATCGGGATTCTCAATTCCCCAGCATCCGTCGCCGGAAACTTGACAACCTATCCTTCCTATTGCATAACCTAAAGGCATAACTATAGCAGCAGCATCTGCCAGATGGACAGCACTGATATTTTTCTTTTTGGCATACCAAATAATGGCTGCTCCGCCCAAAAGAAGACCGCCAAGAAATGATAAACCGCTGAATGTCATTAAAGATCCCCAAGGATCAGCAACTAACTCATTCCAATTCTCAAGATTATGGAAGATCTTTGCTCCGAGTAATCCTACCACACCGGCAATTACCAAGAAATTACCTGCTAATTCATGCGGAAAAACTTGTTTTGTTTCCCATATAGGTTTATCTAATTTCTTTTTATGTTTTTCTCGCCATGTAAAGAATACTGAAATTCCGGCTCCAATCAAACCACCGATAAAACTACCGCCGGCAGACAGAATAAATCCTTGCGGATCTTCAACAAATGCGGAATATTGTAAAATAATATCTAATAATTTATATCCGATTATAAAACCGATCAGTCCGGATATAATTAGTTCACGGGGTTTTGCATGTGCTCCGACTAAAACTTTTTTTTCTGAAGGAATTAATAAACCTTGTCTTTCTTTACGTTTCATTTCTTTGATCAGAACCCAAATTCCTGTCAAAAATGCCAATGCCACAAATAAGCCGTATGATTGAATCGGGAGTTCAACATCAATACCAAAAACTTCTCTAAGAAAATCACTTAATCTCGGGTACATAATATTAGTTTTAAAAATTAATCTGCGAATTTATAAATTTTTACAGAATAAAAATGTTTGATTATGAAAAATAAGGGTATAAAAATATATTTTGTTATAATTTTTTAAAAATATGAAACCTTAATTTAAATTTATCGTATATCTAAACTGAATAAATAAAAAAAATTAAACTTATTTATAGTGGAAATATTATCATATGAATCAAAAGAATTATTACCGGGTATATTATTAAATAAACAATCCGGTATATTTCAAATTTACGGGCAATCTTGTCCCGAAAATGCTTTCGAATTTTATGAGCCGATATTTGATTGGTTTGATAAATATGCTGAAAATCCTTTGAAAAGTACAACTATGGATTTTAAGATGACTTATTTTAATACTACATCTACAAAATTTCTTTTAATGCTAATGAATAAATTGGAGGATTTATCAGATTCAGGTAAAGATATTAAAATAAGATGGTTTTATACAGATGGTAATGAAGATCTGAGAGAAGCAGGTGAAGAATTTATGAATATCATTGATCTTAAGTTTGAGTGTATTCCGGTTGAAAACGAAACAGATGAATTTGAAGCGGATATTATTGACTTTGCGGGTGATATCTTGTAATACATTGTGTTCAATCTTCTTACAAAATCTTGCAGAGAATAAAAAACTCCGAATAAATATCCGGAGTTTTTTATTATA
>JAUVIG010000469.1 GCA_030592825.1 Chlorobiota bacterium
AATAATGTTTTCAGTTTCTTTCGTTTGTTTATAACTAACCCTGAAGTTTTTAAAAAGAGCAAAAAGCTATCAACAACAAGTAAATTATTTGATTTTAAAAAGTTAAAACCAAGATTTGTTATTTTGCTGCCTAAACTCGAAAAAAGCTTTTATATAATAATTATAATTACGATTTTGAGTCAATTAAATTGGGCTTGTCAGTATAACTTTGACGATATTGTTTATCGAATAATTATGTCAATTGTTATAAGTTTTGTTTTTGTAATAATAATAGGAATTTTTGCAGCACTTCATAAAGTTGAGTCCTTAAAAGATAATTTTTTTAAAACTGTTTTCCTAAAAAATAATTTACTTCAATTATGGACAAACTTTAAAACTTCATTTATTGTCTTTATTATTATCTCTGTTTTATTTCAACTTAATTGGGCTTTACAACATAATTTTGACGATATATTTCTGCGTATTGGACTTGCCATTATTTTAGGAACTATTGCAAACGGATTCTTAATTTTTATATCATATTTTTTGTACGGCTATATTAAATTTTCTGCCGGCAGTTTTATATTTAAGATTAATAATATCAGGAAATCTTATAAAATAGGATTTGCTGTTTTAGCAACTGCTGCAGTTTTATCGCAAATAAATTGGGCTGTTAAGTATAATACAGAAGATATTATTACACGATTATTTTTGGCTGTTTTCGGCAGTTATTTTATTGTTTTGTTAATTGCTAATTGGTTAAAAAGTTTAAAAAATAATCCTGAATACAGTAAGCAAATTATAAAAAAATTATTTATATCACAAAAAAGAGATTTAATAATATATTGGATTGTTACTATCTTATTAGCAGCATTTTTACAAATTAAATTATCTGAAATTGGTTTAGTCGGTTTATTAATAAAATCAATTATTACGGGCTTTATTGCTGTTTTATTGATTTTCTCATTCAAATTTTTATGCAAGATATACAAAAACAACATTTCAAAAATCAGAGTATCTCCTAAAATTTTCTTTTCATTGTTTTTCTTGTTGATATATTTTCATCTGGCATCAGTGTTTTATTTTTCCGGCGAAAACACTTCTTTAAGTATTTTTGCTGTATTATTCCTTATTCCAACACAGTTTTTCGGGTCTTTGTATATCACTCGTTCAGCTTTAAAAACAAATAGATATATTTATGAAAGCACAATTTTTGGATTAGTTGTAATATTTGTATTTCAGATAATTTTATTATTTACATATATTACAGTTAAAGATTTTTTAATTGATATTGGTCAAATTAACATCTTTATAAAAGCAGCTTCTCTTTCAGATATTATTGCTCCGGGAATTCTCTTTTCGTTTATTACATTATTTTATTATATAAAAGTTAATAAAATTAAGTCTGTATATTCCGGTAAACCTCATTGGGTAATTTTGTTTTTTTCTGTTCTATATCTTACAGGTTATATATTTTTATGGAATCCATTAATAGTATTTTCATCGTCTGCGGAATCTTTCAGTTTTTTTGCTTTTGATATAATAAAAACAAATTTTTTAATTTTTATAATTTCGTTTGTCGGAAGTATTATTATTTTTTGGATTTTACCTAACAAATTTAAATTTTTTATTGTTTTAACGGTATTAGTAATTTTGATAGTTAGTTTTGTTTACAGTTCAATAATTCCAATAGATGTTGGCACTTTACAAATGCACAGATTTACTTATGCTGATAATCTGGGTAAACCTTTTTACAGTTTTATTTTAGAAGCATTATTTTTACTTGGTTTAATTTTTATTACAGAAAAACTGCTGCGAAAAAAATATTATTTACAAATTGGTTTTGTAATAATTATTATCAATATTATCACTATTTTTCATTCATTATATTCATCAATAAATGCAGGAAATTTTAGCGGAGATGATTATAAAATTATTGCTGCTGACGATTCTGAAGATTTTAAAAAGATTACATTCTCTGAAAATAATAAAAATGTTTTGGTTATTGTGCTGGATATGGTTCAAGGTTGGTATTTAAGAAGTATTTTAAAAGATAATCCGGAGTATTTTAATACTTTCAGTGGTTTTATTTGGTATCCGAATACTGTTTCTGTGTCAAACTATACAGCGTCCTCTGCTCCTGCAATACTGGCGGGTTTTGACTATACTCCGGATAAATTAGATATTGACAGCACAAGGACATTAAGTCAAAAAATCATTACAACAAATGAATTATTATGTAAGAAAGCTCAAAATAACGGATATAGTTTTATTTCTTCAGGAGTACCGTATTCCAAAGCAGACAAAAGCATTTTTGATCAATATATACCATGGTGGGATCCCCAATGGGATTATTTAAAACCCCGGCTTAATATTGGAAGTACAATAGAACAGGAATTTTCTCTTTTATGGCAAAATGCTGTATTCTTTAGTGTACCTCTTTTTCTTAAACCCAAAATATATAATAAAGGAAGTTGGTTGTTTAGGGAAACTAATTCAAATGAGATTACGAATGTAACTAAACATTATAATTTCTTAAGAGTATTGCCTTATATTTCAGAAGTAAACAACTCAAAACCGAGTTTTATTTTTATATGGTCTAATGCACCACATTTTCCTTGGGATATTGTAGATGATAACGGTGTATTTCAACCGGATGTTACACCTTATGAAAATAACAAATGGGCGATTGCAAAGGTTGCAAAATGGATTGAATGGATAAAACATAAAAATGTTTATGACAATACAAAAATCATTATTCTCTCAGACCACGGAATAAGAGATACAGAAGTCAATGATACAATAATGGTTGAAAACCCTTTTATTCCGAAAGAACCGGAGTATGAACAATTAAAAGAAGCCTTATATTTCACTCCCTTAATGATGGTAAAAGATTTTAATGCAAGTGGTAAAATGAAAGAAGATTGGAGGTTTCTAAGTAATGCTGATACTTATTCTATTGCATTTGATGAAAAAGATCCGACCAAAATTGAACCTCCTCTTGAACGTATGCTTGAAGTATACAGAGTTTCGTGGAGAATTAAATCCCATAAAGATAAAATATTACCAATAGTAACAGCATATGAAATCAAAGAAAATGTGTATGAAATTAAAAATTGGAAAAAGATAAAATAATTAAAAAATGAATTTCTTTGAAATAATAATGTCCCCGTTTATATACATCATAAAACAAATTTTCCTGCTTTCTTATCAATTAACGGGAGATTACGGAACAGCAATAGTTTTATTAAGCTTTGCAATATTTTTATTGTTATTACCAATTTTTATTTTTATTGAAAAAGCAAAAAAGAAGGATGATGCAATAAAGCTGAAAATGAAACCTTTAATTGATGAGATTAAAAGGTGTTATAAAGGGCAAGAACGTTTTTACTATATAAAAACAATAAACCGACAGCATAACTATAGCTCAGTAAGGGCAT
>JAUVIG010000530.1 GCA_030592825.1 Chlorobiota bacterium
ACAATATATCCCCATCTGTAACCTCCGGGAATTCAACTTCCTCATTGGTTTCTTTATTCATAATAATCAGGCTGTTTCTTCCGTCTTCATTTATCGCTGTTATTCTATATTTTTCTTTTTCGCTTAAGTAGCTGTACATTATATTCCAATCAGGTTCAAAGATGATTTTCTTTTCAGCCGTACTGATCGTATAATCCACTAAATATATGAACTCCTTTCCTTTATTTGTGATATAGTAAAAATGATCATTATCATTACTGAATCCTGAACCGAAATAATTCCCTTTTGCTTCAGGTTCAGATATCTCTGTCATTTTCTTGGTAGTTCGATCATACAAGAATAATTGATTTTCACTGGTAGTAATTGATTTGTTCAATGCTATGATATTTTCATCATCCGAGATATCTTCAAAATCAAGATTTTCTGCATTTTGATAGATCATTTTTGTTGTACGATCCTCAATTGATATTTTATAAAAATCAAAAAATTTTGGATCTCGCTTATTTGATAAAAAATACATAAAATTTTTATCCTTACTCCATCCTCCGAAATAGGCTTTTTCTTTTTCTCCCGGAGTAAGATCTTCGGAACTTCCGTCTTTGTTTAACAGATATATATGACTGATCTCATTTCCTCCTTTATCTGCAGAGTATAATATTTTATTACTCCCCGGAAGATAATCAATGGCAATGAAGGATTCAATTGTTGAATGTGTCAATTGTTTCTTTGAACAGTCGGCAATGTTTATCTCATAAACATTATAAATTCCTGATTCATCACTACTTACGAGCAATTTAGATTCATCTTCCGAAAATACGCCTCCGGTCATGTTTATATTCTTATAAAATTGATCAATAGTATATTGTTTAATTTCTTTTGGTTCCTCATTTGTACATGATACGATCAGAATAAGTCCCGATAAAAAAAGAAATGCTGTTTTCATGATTAATTTTTTAATGAATAAAATAAAATTTCAAGTTATTATGAATTATTAGATTTAGTTTACAAATTGAATAGTATGCGATGTTCTTTTAATTCCTCTTTTGTATTTGTATTTCGGGTATCCGACAATAACTGAAACAACCGCTTCGTGTTCTGCAGGAATTTTAAATGCTTCACGAACTTCTTTAACTTTATTGATAACTGCGGGAACAATGCTTACCATGCTTGCACCCAATCCGAGAGATTGTGCTGCCATTATGGCGTAAGTTGCCCAAATTAGTGAGTTATCGCTATGTTCTTCAGCTTCTTTATCTGCGTGGAAGATGATAATGGCAGGAGCTCCTCTTGTAATTCTGTCACCAAATTCCAACTTATAATTATTAAGTTTTGCTATGGGATATAAATGATTTTTGAGTGTATTAAATGTTTCGGCTACTTTCTTCAGTTTAATTATTCTTGACATTATCGGGCTTTCAATCCACTTAACAATATCATCCAAAAACTTTGACATTGCAGGTAATTGTTCTTCTATGATTTTGCGATCGTTGACGACTGTTATGTGCATCTTATGAGGTGCAGAACCGTAAGGCGCAAATTGAACTGCTTCCAATATCTGTTGTATAATTTCATCCGATATAACTTTATCTTTAAAATTTCTTACAGATCTTCTGTTTGCTGCAAAGTTTACAAATTCATTATGGTTTAGAGTAAATTTCGGAAGATCAAACATATCTTCATCATAAGATATTCCTTCAATTTGTATTGCTTTTGTACTGCAAACTGCCATACATTGTCCGCACTTTAAGCATATAGACAGTCTTTCATTAATGAAATTAACTTCAGTTCCGTTTCCTATTATGTTGCACGGGCAAACTTCAATACATAATTTGCATTGTTTACATAATTTTTGGTCGATATAATTTTGCATCTGAAAATATTTAGTGATAAAACATTTTTTCAAATATACAATTTGTTTTATTGTTTTCAAAAGTTGTATTTATGTTATTGGAATATTATGTGTTTTTTCAGAAGCTTAAAAAGCAACTTATAAAATTTGTTTGTATCGTTTTTTTAAACTATTTTTACTATTTGAGTGATAAGTGTCCTTTTTAACTTGTGGTAGATTCAGTACTTAAATATTGTTTTGCTGTGTGCAGCAATTATTCAGCAGATAAAAAATTGCCTGCAAATTGATCAGTTTATCATAATATATGTTTTGTTAATTAACAGCAATAAAATGAAAACAAAACCTTCTTACAGAGAATTAGAAAAAGAATTAGAAATTCTGAAAAATAATAATAATTCAAAATTATTTTTAGATTTATCAGGTGTTATGTTTCTGGGCATTGATACCAAAGGAATTGTAACACTTGTTAACAAGAAAACATGTGAAATATTCGGATATAAAGAAAGTGAAATGCTTGGTAAAAACTGGTTTGATAACTATATTCCTGATCAATATAAAAATGAAATTATTAATTTATCAAAAGAACTACTTTCCGGAAAAGTTTACAAAAATGAATACCATAAAAATCCTATTTTAACAAAAAACGGAGAAGAAAGAATTATTCATTGGCATAATGTACCCGACAGAGATAAAAATGGAAATATCACAGGTTTTTTGTGCTCAGGAGAGGATATAACCGAACGTAAAAAAGCTGAAAAAATTTTAAAAGACAGTGAAGAAAAATTTAGTATTTTGTTAAAAAATATATCAGATTTTGTTTTTCTGATAGATCCTGAGATAAGAGTAATTACACTAAACCGGGCAGCCTGTGAATTGATTGGAGACAAAGAAGAAAATATAATTGGTAAACATATTTCTGAAATATTTCCTGCTCACATTTCTGAAATATATGAAAAAAGGTTACGATACGTTTTTGATACATCCGAATCAAAAACAATAGATTCAATATTAGAGATAAGGGATTTAAAATTGTTTATCAATACCGGATTAAATCCGATATTAGACAAATCAGGAAAAGTAAGTGCAGTAATTGGCGTCAGCAGGGATATTTCAGAAAACAAATCGGC
>JAUVIG010000106.1 GCA_030592825.1 Chlorobiota bacterium
AAGATTATCAATCAGGCAGTGCAGAACACAGCAGTTTAAATGATGCTTTAGCTCAATCTTATTTCGGTACAACAAGATATTCTTCGTTTAACCAGATAAACTATGTTCGCTTTCTTGAAGAAACAGGACTTATTCAAAAAGGTGATGAAACTGCAACAAGGTGGATTACAGGATTTAGAGGATATCCTTTACTTCAAACATTCGGAAATGTAAAATACCATTTAAGTAAATCAGAAAACCCCGAATTTTTAAATTTCGGATTCGATTCATTGGCAAGAATTAACGGAATTACAGTTTTAAAAAACAGATATTATTTGCCTTTTGGTTATACTTATGATAAATATATTGCTTTTGATGACTTTAAAAAGTTGATGTACTATCAAATAACCGGGCAATCTCTTACAAATATCTATACTGATTTGTCTCGTTTTGTTGATACACAAACAATTAATCAATTGCTTTCTGAATTACAAAAATTGTTGAACAAGCAATATCCGGATATTGACACATTCACGGAAGCTTTAACTAATCAAATCGGGAAAGACGATTCGGAAAAGTATTTAATGACAATAACAAAATACAGTGTATTAAATTTTAAAAATCAAGTTGCTTTGTTGAATGCTTTTGTTTATGAAGAAGAAGATTTCTCTGAAAATATAATTCAAGATTTAAAAAGAATTGAATTAAGAGATACAAACATTCTTATCCCTGCAACAAAATTTAACTTTGATATTTATAAAAATATAACAGAAAACTTGAAAAAAGATACTCTGCAAATAACAGAATTTAAGCAAAGTGAGATAAAAGGAACTATTAAATTATCTAAAGCAAAGATGTTATTTCTTACAATTCCTTATGATGAAGGATGGAAGGTAAAAGTAAACGGTAAAAAAGAAAATTTGTTAAGAGTGAATATCGGATTTACCGGAATTGTATTGCCTAAAGGAGTGCATGAGTTAGAAATATATTATGTTCCGCAATATTCAAAAGCAACTAATACTGTATCAATAATTTCAATAATTCTGTTTTGGTTGTATTTAGGCTGTTATGTTTACAGAAAAAGGAAGAAGAAAAAGATTACATTTTAAATACATCTGTAATATCAATTTTTAACTTTGGAAACATACTTGGTGATATTTTATCATCTTCGACGTAGATTCTTTTTAGTTCGAATTTATTTTTTGAATTTAAAACGAATTTTTGAATGCTTTTTTCGTTTGGAAATGCAATCCAATATTCGTTTACACCTGATTCTTCATAAAGGAAAAATTTTTCTTTCAAGTCTTTTTTGCTTGAACTTTTTGAAAGAATTTCAACAATCAGGTCCGGTGCACCTATGCAACCTTTATCATCTAATTTTTTGGGGTCGCATACAACAACAATATCCGGTTGAACTACATTGTATATTTTATCATCGTCTTTTTCATCGTTTTTAGGTAATCTAACATCAAAAGGTGCTGAATAGACTTTGCATTCTTTATCTTTTAAGAATAAGTTTAAATATGTATGTAAGTTGCCTGAAATCTCTTGGTGTTGCCTTGTTGGAGCAGGTGTCATTAAATTAATAAAGCCATCAATAAGTTCACGACGTTTATTATCAATCCAAGTAAGATAATCAGCAAATGTATAACGTTTGTTTGGATACAGAGTATGTATTTCCATTATATTTCTTTTACACAAATATACAAAAAATTATTCAAAGTTCTTCATTTCGCTGATAACAAATAATGGCCTTTTTCTGACATCATCATAAATTTTACCGATATATTCACCGATAACCCAAAAAAGCATAAACATAAAACCCATAAAAATAAAAAGTACAACTACTAACCATTTATACAAATGATAATATGCTCCGGTAATTAATACATCAATAATTTGATACAATAACAAACCAAACCCGCTGATTATACTTATAAAACCCATTAAAAATCCTAAACGAAGCGGTAGCATCGAAAAATTAAAGACACCGTCCATTCCCAATTTTGCAAGTTTTCCGAGAGTGTAATTAGATTCACCTTTTTGCCTGTCAGGACGATGATAATCTACAAATGTGTGTTTAAATCCTGTCCAAGCAACCATTCCGCGAATATATCTTGAATGTTCAGGCATTTGATTTATCTCGGCTAATACTTTTTTATCAACTAATCTGAAATCACCGACATTCCGCGGTATTTCAATTCTTGTAAATCTTCCCATTAATCTGTAATATATCTTTGAACCTATCTTTTTGAGAAAGTTATCTTTCCTGAAGTTTTTGCGTCTGGCATATACAATATGATAACCGTTTTTCCATTCTTGTATCATCTTTTCAATAACTTCCGGAGGATCTTGCAGGTCACAATCCATTGATATTACAGCATCTCCGCTTGCATGATTGAGACCTGCCGACAATGCTGCTTGGTGACCGAAGTTCCTGCTCAAATCAATATATTTTACTTTCTTATCTTCAGATGTAAGATTCTTTAACACATCCAAAGTTTTATCAACACTGCCGTCATTAACAAAAATTAGTTCCCAAATATCTTGGTGAGAACTCATAAGTTGTTTTATTCGTTCATACAAAGCAGGGATATTTGCTTCTTCATTATAAGCCGGAATTACAAAAGAGTATTTTATAACAGATTTCATAAAACTGAATTTAAGCACAAATTTATAAAAACTATATGACAATTATAAATTTAGATTTGTTGCATTTTCGGATATAAAACATTTCAATTGAAAACTATTTAGCATAAGATACTTTGAATCAGTTTGATTATTTTAATTACTCTTGAGCTTATTCCTGTATAATTACCGGTAGTTATTAAATAATCAGGTTAATGAACAAACAGACTTTCTAAAATATCGGGTTAAATACAAAATGAACTTTCAGAATAATCGGGTTATTTGCAAAGCAGACTTTCAGAATAATCGTATTTATTATATAAAATAAAGGTTTCGTTTTAAAATAATTATGCTGAATTAATTTCTTTTGTCATAAATTCACGAATTAAAATTATTTAACCGCAAGTTTTTTCATATTAATGTGTCTCATATTATATTGTGTATAAAGATAGGATTGCATGATATGAGTATTGTTGTGAAATTCCGTTCAAATTAGCTGTGATTCGTTCCTAAACTAAACCAATTATATTGACTTGAGTCAAAAGATTTGGATTTAAATATTAATTTTGAAAACATGAAATATTACATTACAATTATTTTAATACTAATTACTCTCGGATTATCAGCTCAAGGCGGACATCCGGGAGGAGGCATGAACAAAGGAGATATGCCGAAAGATGCAATTGTTAAAGGCATCGTTAAAGACGATCAATATAAAACACCGGTTAAATTTGCCAATGTTGTTTTGTTTAGTGCAAAAGATTCATCTGTTGTTGCCGGAGTTGTGTGTGACGAAAACGGATCTTTTTTGATGACGGATTTGCCTTACGGCAGATATTATATTATAGTTGATTTTATTGGATATGAAAAAATCAGCATTGATAATATAAAGCTTTATCCGAAACAAAAGGAAAAGGATTTGGGTACAGTTTATTTAAAGCATATTGCTGAAAATATTGAAGAAGTTGAAATAATTGGCGAGAGAAACTTTATTGAATATAAAATTGACAGAAAAGTTATAAATATCAGCAAGAATATAAATGCATCAGGTGGAACTATCGCAGATGCTCTCGAAAATGCACCTTCAATACAAGTTGATATTGACGGAAATGTTACAATGAGAGGAAGTTCTAATTTTAAAGTTTTAATTGACGGAAAACCTACTGTTTTAGATGCTAATGATATACTTCAGCAAATACCTGCATCTTCTGTTGAGAACATTGAGATCATAACTAACCCTTCTGTTAAATATGATCCTGACGGGACTACCGGAATTC
The DNA here is from genome assembly GCA_030592825.1 of Chlorobiota bacterium. Lineage (GTDB taxonomy): Bacteria > Bacteroidota > Bacteroidia > Bacteroidales > JAADGE01 > JAADGE01. The sequence goes on from JAUVIG010000106.1 coordinate 3,885, forward strand.
TTAATATAGTTATGAAAAAAGAGAGCAGAAGCGGATTTAACGGTGTTGTTAATGCATCAATCGGTACAGGAGATAAGTATTCTTCTGATTTTCTGTTAAATTACAGAGCCAAAAAAGCAAATTACTATTTCGGCATGAATTACGGAGACCGAACACGTTCCGGAACCGGAACTTCATTAAGAGAGACGTATTTGAATGATACAACAAATTTTTTAATTTCTGAATCAGAGAGAAGTCATCAAAGAAAATATTATTCTGTTAAAGGAGGATTGGATTTATTCTTAAATGATAAAAATACTTTATCAATTTCAGGGAGATACGGATATTTTGGCTTTGTTAGAGAAACTAATTCTAAAAACAACGAATATACGTTTCCTGAAACAACTAATATTTATTCTTTTAATGAAGGAGCTTTTGAAGTAGGCGGCGACTTTTATTTCGGGAATATTGATTTTACACATAATTTTAATAAAAAAGATCATGAGATTTATGCATCAGTTCAATATTCCGGAAGAACGGGAGGAATTGAGAATAATATATCAGAAAACCAAATGAATGAAAATTATTCGGAAACTTTAAGTTCTGAAAAATACAGAACATTTCAAAACAGGAGAAAAGAAATTCTTCGATTAAAACTAGATTATACTTATCCGGTTAATGAAAAAATGAAATTTGAAGCCGGTTATCAATCAAGATTAAGAAATACTCCGGGTGATTATGTTCTTGAAAACTATGTTTCAAGAGATTGGATTTTAGACGAAACATGCAGCAATAAGTATGTTTATATCCGAAATATTCATTCAGTATATTCATCTTTATCAGGAGAAATAATCGGGATGCAATATATGTTGGGTTTAAGAGGAGAATATACCGACCGATTAGTAGAACAAATTACTTCCGGAGAAACTTATCCTCTGCAACGATTTGATTATTTCCCTAGTTTACATTTGACAAAAGAACTTTCAAAGTCTCAACAAATTCAAGCATCATACAGCAAGCGAGTAAATCGTCCGCGTCACTGGTATATGAATCCGTTTTCGGTATATTCAGATTCATATTCTGTTAGAGTAGGTAACCCTGCTTTACTTCCGGAATATATTGATTCCTACGAATTGTCGTACAACAAACGTATAAAGAAATCATTTTTTAATATTGAGGCTTATTACAGGCAAATAAATAATAAAATAAACCGCGTTCAAGAATTATTGGATGACGGAAGAATACTGAATACATTTAATAATTTGGATAAAGAATATGCATACGGATCAGAATTGTCAGGGAATTTTCAATTATTAAAGTGGTGGATGATGTATGCAAATGCAAATGTTTACAGATATAATATTGAAGGAGAAACAGCCGGAATAACAACAAATTCTAAAAGTACAAATTATGATTTTAGGTTAAATTCAACTTTTATGTTTGCAAAAACCGGCAGATTACAGTTGAACGGTTTTTATAATGCTCCGACAGTTACATCACAAGGTAATCGTGAAGGGTTTTATTTTTTTGGTGCAGCATATAAACATGAGTTTTTCAAAAGAAAATTATCAGTTGTTATAAATGCAAGAGATATTTTCGGAACCGGTAAATATATTTATACTTCAGAAGGAGAAGGTTTCATTACAGAAAACGAAAGACGAAGAGAAGCTCCTGTAATTACATTAAGTTTGAGTTATAGAATAAATAATTATAAACAAAAACGAAGTGAAAAAGATGAGGATGCTAATGAATATAATGACGGAATGATGTAATTTATATGAAAGAACGGGTATTATATAAAAGAGATTAACCTTAATAATACCCGTTAATCAAATTAATCATTATGATCGTTTTCGTGAACATGACCGTGTTCCAATTCTTGTTGAGTTGCTTCTCTGACAGATATGACTTTCCCTGTAAAATACAAATCTTCATCTGCAAGGGGATGATTAAAGTCTAATTTAACGACTTCGTCAGTTACTGAAACTACTTGTCCGTTAAAATGATTTCCTTTGTCATCCTGTAATGGAATTACATTGCCAATATCTAATATGCCGGCTTCAATTTTGCCGTTTTGTTCAAATACATTTTTGGGAACATCAGATACATTTTCTTCATTTCTGCTGCCGTATCCTTCTTCACCGGTTAACTTAAAGTCAAATGTACTCTCAACAGTCAGGTTTGCTAAATTTTCTTCAAATTTAGGAAGCATCATACCGTTTCCAAATATAAAATTTAAGGGACTTTCTTCATAGGCCATATCAACAACTTCTCCGTCTTTCCCATTAGTCCTTAATTCATAACTTACTGAAACTACTTTGTTTTTTTCTGCTTTCATTATATAATTCTTTAGTTTTTTAATGAGCGTCAAAGATAGTCTTTTTATGAATTTACAAAAAACATAGTACGTTTATTATCTTATGAAATTTTGTTTTTTTAGTAAAGTTTTTGTCTCTAAAAAAATGAGTTTATAAAAAGATTGATTAAAGATTGAGTTAGATTGATGATGTTGCAGTATGTCTTTTATGAATCTAACTCAATCTATTTCAATCTAATTCAATCTGTTTTGAACGAATACATTTTTTGTTTATCTGTCTGACGATATGCAGGTAGATTTACTACGCTGTGTATTATTATTAAAAAAAGATGAAAAAAATTTGCATGTTACCGAAAGGTTACATATCTTTGTAACCGAATGGTAACATCATAATTTTATTTTGATATGTCGATAAAAAATAAAAAAGAAACTAAACAGAAATTATTAGATGCAGTGGGAAAAATACTAATTGAAGACGGATTTCAAAACCTTGGTATTAATGCTGTTGCAAAAAAAGCAGGCATAAGTAAGGTGCTGATATACAGGTATTTTAACGACTTTGACGGTTTGCTTAGTTCTTTTGCTGAACAGAAAGACTATTGGTTAAATGAAGGCAGTGCCTTTACAGATTTTTTGGATCATGCAAAAGAGAATGACATGAGAAGTGCTGCTCCGAAACTCTTTCAAAATATGTTTAATGACCTTATAAGGAACAGAGAATTGCAAGAAATTAAGCGTTGGGAATTATTTGAGAATAATCCTGTCATTGAAAATATAGGAAAAATGAGAGAAGAGATTGGAATAAAGCAAATGAAAAAAGTAGCCGAAATTTTAAAGTCGGATGAAAAAGAAATACAAGAAACAACAGCTGTTATTATTGCCGGATTGTATTATCTGGCTCTTCGTTCAAAAACAACTGAAATGTTTAACGGAATTAATTTAAGAACCAAAGAAGGACAAGAAAGAATCACAAGGGCAATAGAAACTATTTTAAACAAATTATTTTAACTAAAAATTATAAAAAATGAAAGCAAATATTTTATTAATTATCATCTTTTTATTAACGGCATGTTCATGCGAAAAAGAGATATTATCCTATTCAAAAGGGGATATAAAAATTGAAATAGAAACAGGCGAGCAATGGTTACATGATTTCCATTTGTTTTTGGGAATATCTAAAAAAAATTCGCCACAGTTTGCAGTTTGGATTGAAGATACCGCAGGGAATTATATTTCAACAGTTTTTGTAACCGAAAAGACGGCAACAGAAGGGTGGATTGCAAACAAAGGTAACCGCAGAAAAGAAGCTTTGCCGTATTGGTGTCATCAAAGAGGTGTGGTATATGATGACGGTCTGTTATTACCAACCAAAGAAAACCCGCTGCCTGACGGAATAACAGGTGCAAGCCCAAAAGCTGATAAAGAGCTGCAAATAAGTATAACTGATTTCACAGAACCTATGGTTATTAAAGCTGAGTTTAATCATTCTGTTGATTTTAATGACTTTTTTCCTGAAAATGCCCAAGAAGGAGATGATAATTACAGCGGAGGAGAAATGGGAAGCGGACAACCTGCAATTGTCTATGCTGTAACGATTTATCCAAATCAACAACAAGCATATTTGAAACTGATAGGACACAGCAGTATTGACGGTTCTGACGGAATGGTTTATCCAGATTTAGAAAAATTGACAACATCTAAAAGTATTATTAAACAAATAAGCACAGTAATTATAAAATAAAAGCAATATGAAACATTTAAGAATAACTGTTGCTTTACTGTTATTTTCTGTTATCACCGGTAAAGCTCAAAACAATAACAGAATTTCGGCAGAATTTTCCGGTAATAACATTTGTTTAGCTTATCAGTTAAATTTTGAGAAAACACCTGTTTATTCAAGTGTATATGTGGGGCTCGGCAATCAGGATATTAATTCAAAATTTGATGATGTTTTATTCGGAATAAAACCGGGAATGCAATTTATTTCTTTTGCAAAATCAAATATCTTCGGACACTTAAATGCCGGAATATATTTTCCAAATAATAAATATTATGATGCTGTAACTCCTTTTGTCGGAATTAATATCGGATATGAAAAATTTCTCGGTAAACAAAAAAAGCATTCTTTGTTTATTGAAACAGGATATATTTATGGTCAAAGGGAATATATGCAAATATACGAAAGTGATATATTGTATGTATCAAGCACAGATAAGTTTAAACTATTCCCTGTAATTTTCTCATTAGCTTACGGATTTAATTTTTAAACAGATGAAACATTCATACTTAATTTTAAACACACAAGAGAATGATTAATGCACATTGGAAATTTGCTGTGAAATAAGATTTTAGCCTGCGAATGTTCCTATATGACCTTTAAAAATAATAAATATAAACATATGAAAAATATACTAATAATTAATGCACATCCTGATAAAGAAAGTTTTTGCAGCAATCTGGCAATCAGTTATAAAGAGGGTGCAGATAAAGCCGGCGGAAATTGCAAGTTAATTAATCTTATTGATTTAAAATTTTCACCTGTATTGAAATACGGTTATCGAAAACAAACAGAGTTAGAGCCTGACTTGTTGAAAGCACAAAGTGATATTGTTTCGGCAAATCATCTCGTTTTTGTATTTCCTGTGTGGTGGGGAACATACCCGGCTTTGCTTAAAGGTTTTATTGACCGTGTTTTTCTTCCCGGTTTTGCTTTTGAATACAAAGAAAATTCGTTGCTGTGGGACAAGAAACTTACGGGAAAAACGGCAAGAATAATATTTACAATGAATACACCCAAATGGTATAACCGTTTTGTTTATAAAAGACCGGCTTATTATTCTTTGAAAAAAAGTGTATTAGAATTTTGCGGTATCAGTCCGGTTAAAATTACATCTCTTTCACCAATAAAGACTTCTGATGCATTGAAAAGAGAAAAGTGGCTTGGAGAAGTAAAGAAACTCGGAGAAAAACAAAAATAACTTCATTTATTTGAATATATTTTATCAAGCATAATATATTATGCAATTTCTTTCCGGTTTTTTTCTTTCATCATCCGGTGTGTGTTGTTATTAAATGCGATTGTCCTGTTATATGAATAAATCATCCATTGTTATTTCAGAATGGATTTCTTCCAAATAATATTTATTCCGGATTGCAGGATAAGTGGTTATAAGAGTTGTAACTACCGATTTTTTCGTTTTTGTAATATGTGAAAATACGGATCGCTTTCTACGTAAATCTGCAATATTATCTTTAGTAATGATGTATTCTTTTTGGGTAAATTTTGCTTCACACAAATTTACTACTCCATCTTTTCTGTCTATAAGAAGGTCTGTTTGTGCACCCGGTATTTCATCATCACCTTTATGTTTCCATGATGATATTTCTGTAAATGTGCCGCTTAATCCCATTTTTATCAATATTTGCTTGATATGAATCATACAATATATTTTTGATTTAATATACGTATATCCGGAGAAATCTACAATAAATATATAGATTTCTCCAAATATAGATTTTTATTATCGGAGAAATCAGTTAAATATACACATATTTCTCCAAATATTAATTTGGGTAACCGGAAAAAAACAAAAACCCGACAAATTCTTAATATTCAAAAATAATTTTTGTAAATTCCGAAAAGGAAATATAACCGGCAAATGAGTTTGTCAACTTGTTAGTATAAAAAAAGAGTTTACAATTAAAAACCTTGTAAACTCTTTTATTCTTTATAAAAAATACTTTTTATTTAGGCTTTACCGCCTTTCAGTTCATCTTGCCACTTATT
>JAUVIG010000540.1 GCA_030592825.1 Chlorobiota bacterium
AAAATCAATTCGTCTAATATTTTATTATATGGTTTTGAAAAAGTCTTGTTGTCTTTATATATAATTCCATACAATTCGCCTGTATCAGTTCTTATTTTTTGTAAAGATGAAATTGTTCTTGCAACATAAGCACCTTGTTTTGCTTTTTCAATAGTTTGAGGCCCTTTTTTATTGCCTTCTTCAACACCAACTCTTTTACATTCAAATATTGAATATGACTTATGTGTTTGTTCAACAACTCTTATTTTGAATGTTTTTATAGTTTCATCTATGAGTGAAGCAATAAGATATGAGTTTTTAGATATTCCGATTGTGCATGCATTTCTTATAATGTTGTGAATAGATAATAAAGTGTTGTTTTTTTTCTCAAATTTATCAATATCTACACCTTGTTTTTCTAATTCTTTTAAAATGCTGTTTGCAGTTAATGATTTTCCTGTGTTTAGTAATTGAATTTGGTATTCATTTAGTATAGGATGTAATGAATATTCTACATTATGTGATATTTCGGGATTTCCGTATTCTTGTAATCCTCTCTCTATTGAAACAGAATTATTTAGTTTCCATGATTTTATCAAATAAAACGTAATTATCTCAACAATTGTTCCCAATGCCCTACCGGCTGCTTTTTTTTTGTCTTTTGCATAATGGAAAATATCTTCTCCTAATGCGTTTTGCAATTTATCTACTGATTGGTATGACATAGTTATTTTAATTTTTTAATAAATCTTATAATTGGCAAACTTTTTATTCCGGCTTAAAATTCTCAATCAAAAAATAATATTTAGTCAATATTAATATCCTAAAATTCAAGTCCTAAATCATTTTTTAATTTTTCCAAATTTGGATTTTTATTAACTAAGAATTTATATTTATCTCTGTCGGTATAAATATGATTTGAGTTTTTTTCTACACCCTCTTCAACAGATATTGACAAATCAAATTCAGAACTGTTCAAATCTGCTCTTAAAAAGTTAATAATTCTTGATTTAAGTTTAATTAAAGCTTGCTCCAAAGATTCATTACTAACAGATAGTTCAGCCGTGTGATCGCTGATCATAACAGGGGTTTTAGCTTTTAAAGCATTATACAGTCTATGTTGCTTTTCAAATTTACTTACAAGTTTTTTCCAAGCAATATCTAAATCAGATTGTTCAATTTTTGAATCATTCCCTTGAAACCTGTTTTCTGTTGTTTCAGTTTTTTCTGTTGTTTCAGTTTTTTTTTCGTCTTTACCGGTTAAAGAAATACCTGAACTTTTTATTGTATGTTTTTTCTGAAGATTGTCAGGTTTTTTGTATTCTTGTTTTTGTTCTTCAACTTTTGCAGATTCTGTTTTAGCTTCTTTTACATTATTAATATTGTCAAGTTTTTTTCTTTCTTTCCGGTTATCTTCAATATCATCTGTAATTGTGCACATTTTCATTAAAGCCAATTCTACTTGAAGTCTTTTATTTTTGCTGCCTCTGTACGAGAGGTCTGTTGTATTACTTATTTCCAAAGCTTTTAATAAAAAAAATAAATTACAACTTCCGGATTGCTTAAGATATTTTTGTTTGATATTTGAACCGACTTCAAGTAATTCTAAAGTAACAGAATCTTTACAAACCATTAGGTCTCTAAAATGAGTGCTAAGACCTGTAATAAAATGATGCCCGTCAAAACCGTTTTCTAATACTTCATCAAAAATAAGCAAGGAATCAGATATTTTATTTTCAAGAATAAAATCAGTTAATTTAAAATAATAATCATAATCAAGAACATTTAGATTTTCAATAGTTGCCTTATATGTAATTTTTTTTCCGGAGAAACTTACTATTTGATCAAAGAATGATAATGCATCCCTCATTGAACCGTCTGATTTTTGTGCAATGATATTTAAAGCATCTTTTTCTGCTTCAACTTGTTCTTTTTCTGCAACATAAGAAAGATATTCTACAGTATCTTTTACTTTAATTCTGTTGAAATCAAATATTTGACATCGAGAAAGTATAGTAGGTAATATCTTATGTTTTTCGGTAGTCGCTAATACGAATATAGCATAAGACGGGGGTTCTTCAAGGGTTTTTAAAAAAGCATTAAATGCTTGTGCCGACAACATATGAACTTCATCAATAATATATACGCTGTGAGTTCCTATTTGAGGAGGAATTCGCACTTGTTCAATTAAATTTCTGATGTCTTCAACTGAATTATTTGAAGCAGCATCTAATTCATGTATGTTATAAGACCTGTGATCATTAAATGCTTTACATGATTCACATTCATTGCAAGCTTCAAAATCATCAGTCTGGTTTTCGCAATTTATTGTTTTTGCAAAAATTCTCGCACATGTTGTTTTTCCTACGCCTCTCGGCCCGCAAAATAAATATGCATGGGCAAGTTGTTGATTTTTTATTGAGTTTATCAAAGTTGTAGTTATAGATTCTTGTCCTACAACCGATTTAAAATCGTCCGGTCTGTATTTTCTTGCAGATACTAAAAAATTTTCCATAATGAATGAACAAAAATATAAAAGAAATTTGCAATATGCAATTTGAATTATTAACTGTTGAAAGTTATTTTAACAAAATCTTATTTTAAGAGGTAACCATAAGGATTTAATCTTCGTATTTTACATTCACCTGCCATTTTTCCTCGTTCACCATATTAAATTTCATTTGAACATATATTATAATGTAAATTTGTATCAATATTAAAACTCAAAACAATGAAAAAAACCAGATACGGAAATGATGTTGATAAGATGTCGAATATTGCATTCAGAATAATGACATTGATATTTAAAACAGTTAATTTTTTTAAATATAAAGGTAAGTGTATAGAAAAATTCGGAATAAAAAAGGGAAGTATTGTAATTGATTATGGTTGCGGTCCC
>JAUVIG010000548.1 GCA_030592825.1 Chlorobiota bacterium
CTTTTATTTCTTTTAAATATTTACCTATAAAATCTTCATCTGCAACTAATGCTCTTCCAATTGCAATATATTCAGCATTATATTTATTTTCAAGTTTTTGAATATCTTCTCTTGTATTAATTTGTCCGACATATATAACAGGAATTGACAGTTCTTTTTGTATCTTTTCTGCCAATTCCCATGTCTTTCCTTTCGGAACAAACCTGTGTTGAAAGAACCATGGAGGTGTGGAACAAACCGAACCTGCGGATACATGAACAGCATTAATACGAATTTTTTCCAATTCCTTGGAAAATTTTATCATATCTTCCAAATGAAAGCCGTTCGGCATCATTTCATCACCACTGATTCTGGCAATTATCGGAACTTCAATTACTTTTCTTACTTCTGTTGCAATTTCTAAAGGAAATCGAATTCTGTTTTCAAAGGAACCACCATATTCATCATCTCTGTCATTTACTGCAGGAGAAATAAATTGAGATAATAAATAACCGTGACCAAATTGAAGTTCAATCATATCAAATCCTGATGCAACAGCTCTCTGTGCACTTTTAACAAACATATCGATGACTTTGTCCATCATTTCTCTGTTCATTTTTTCAGGAACAGCACCTCCGGTTTCACATGCTTTATCAGTTGATGACCACCAATAGTTTCCCGGAATTTTAGGATTAGCCATTCTGCCGGGATGATTTAAATGAGCAATAGATTTTGCTCCGTTTGAAAAAATCAGATTAGTTAAATCTTTTAAACCGGCCATTTTATCATTATTGTCAATTCCTAATTGTGCAGGAATTTCTCTTAAGCCGGAATCCATATATAAAGGTTCGGGAATAACAGCTCCGATATTTTTGCTCCTTATTTCATAAAAATTTAAATGTTTTTGATTTACAAAACCGGGTTTATCACAATATCCTAATTTTATAGGAGCCATTATAAATTTGTTTCTTAATGATTTCATCTTTTTAAATTTTAACTATTTCATAAACCAATAAATAATCCTGCAAAACCTACTGCAAAAGCAACTACAACATTTACAGCTTTTACAGCTAAAAATGCTCTTTTAGATTCGGCTAATAAAGGTAACATTCCATGACCGTCTTGTGCAATTGAACTTGCTAACAATATACTTATTGGTATTATTCCTTGAATAAATAAAGTGATAAAAATAAGGTGTGGCCCGGATTCAGGTATAATACCGATTAATACTGCAAATAATAACACAATAAATAAGTTATCTGATATTAATTTCGGAATATCAATATAAATCATTAAAATATTAAACAGCAGCATTATGCTAAATATCCAAATAAATATCTTTAATAAATGTTTTTTAACAATATGCTCCCAAAGGTGTTCTCGTAAGAAATGTTCAGGAACACTAATTACAATAAACAGTGCAAATATTAAAGCAAGTATTATTGAAACTTGAATCCAAAGCTTTGCATTTTGTGCAATATATCCGTATGATACTAAAATAAACAATGTTAATAAAACCGTTATTAAAATGAATCTATAAACGGACATTTTCAATATATTCTTTAATATTATTCTTTTTTGAAAGCATTTACACTCATCTTCATGATGAATAGGAAGTTTATACAAGTTTAATTTTTTAGTCAGTTTTTCACTATCAAAAATTTTATCTGTTAAAAAACCGGCACTTATTCCGATAATAAATATTAAGCCGGTAATGATTAATGCTGTTTGCGGCATTTGTGCAAACATAAAATAAGCTTCATCACCACTTGTTGCAATCATAACAGCAACCAATGCTCCGAAAGACATAAGTCTGTGTGAAAATAAAGTTACGGCAGTAAATGCTCCCAAACATCCGGGAACAGCTCCTAACAATGCTGCAAAAATATACTGTTTCCATGTTTGACCGGATAATGTTTCTGACCATTTACCTTTTAATGCTACATTTATATATTCAATCAACAGCATCATAATTAAAACAAAACCGGTTATCATTACGGCTTGTTTTCCAGTTTTTAGTGCTTCTTCTGATAATAAATATATCGTATTCATTTTTATTAATACAAGTTTACTTTTCTCCTTTCACAAATTCTTTTACCAATGAATCATTTAAAAAATCTGTATCGTGATGTCCGAGATATATTTCTGCTTCCATGTTTTTAATACTTACGGCATCATCAACAGAAGGCAAGTAGGGTTTAATATCCAAAACAGGAGTTCCGTCAAAAGCATCAACATTACTGACATATAGTTTATTACCTTCAATTTTTTCAAGTTTAATCAATGACAATCCAATCGGATTCGGCCTTCGCGGACTGCGTGTTGCAAATACTCCGAATGAATGGTCGCTGTCAGGCGGATTTACTTCACTTTCCCAACCTTTTGCTTCACTAAAATGATAGATTACCCATATATATTCGAAAGATGATAAATAATCTAATCCTTTTACATAGTCTTCTTTAAGATTAATTATTCCTTTTGCATCATCAATCAACATTCCTTGTCTCGGAGCTCCGGATTGCATAGTGTATTCTGTTTCAAAATAACCGATAGGATTATAGTTAATCATTTCTTCTTTATTATTGCATGATATTATAAATATAAAAGCAATAAATGACACCAATATATACTTGTTAACCTGCACTTTATTAATTTACGGGATCCCAAACAACTAAAACTAATGCACCTTTTTCAGAATTAAAAGAACCATGCTCTTCCTCTTTTGCAAAAATTTGATATGTCCCTTTTTTGTATATTTTCCCTCTACTCTCATATTCGCCGTCAAGTACAAAATGTTGTTCAACTGAAAGATGTGAATGAGGTGCCATTTGAAATCCGGCAGGTAATTTTAAAAGAAAAGTCTTTGCTCCGTTTTCATC
>JAUVIG010000081.1 GCA_030592825.1 Chlorobiota bacterium
GATGAATTTAATAATCAATATAAAAAATCATCTTCGAAATTATCAAGAGATCACAGATTAAGAGCACATAATCAGTATATTACATTTTTTATCACTTTCGGAATATTAGGTTTTATTTGGATTTTATTTGCATACATTTATCCGGGTATAAAAGAAAAGAAATTTAAAGACTATCTTTTTTTAGTTGTTTTTATCATTATGTCTTTTTCAATGTTGAATGAAGATACTCTTGAAACTCAAATGGGGGCAACAACTTTTGCGTTTTTTCTTTCCTTGTTTCTATATACAAATAAAAAAGTCTCTGATATAATCACCCATACGAAAACTTGATTTTATTGTAAATTTTTAGTGTCTAAATTATTCAAAAAAACAGTCACTTTTTTTAAATTTGAGCCAATTTATAACAGCCTGAAATCTCACAGATAAATATACTAACAATTATATCTGTAATACCTGCATAAATATTTCAAAATATTTTTTCGTATTTTCAGACCAATTAAATTTATTTGAATAATTTACTCTCTTTAATGAGTTATTAATATCAGAATAAAATTCTTCAGTATTTTTTAAAAAAAATGAAGACATATAGTTTGGTTCAAAATTTTCCCAGTAAAATGCATTTTCACCACAAATTTCTGGAATACTTGATTTCTTTGAAACAAAAACCGGTTTTCCGAATCTCATAGCCTCAATTGGAGGCATACCCATACCTTCGTATAATGAAGGAAACAAAACAGCAAAAGAATTTTTATACAGCCAATATTTATCTTTATTTGAAATTTCTCCCGACAAAATAATTCTATTTTGCAGTCCTTTTTTAAAAATTTCTTTTTTTATTTCTTCAGCATATCTACTGCTGTCATTACCGGCAATTATCAGCTTATATATCTTTGGTAAATTTTGAATAAAATCAACCAGTACTTTTTGATTTTTTTTTGGTTTTATAACTCCCAATGTAAAAAGTATATCACCTTTTGGAACATAGTTAGGCTTTTCTGAATTATCAAATTCCGTAATTTTAATCCCGTTATAAATTGTTCTGATTTTTTTTTCGGCTAAATAATTAATTTGTTTTAATAACTCTTTTTTTGTATAATCTGATATCGTTACTATTTCAACTGCTCTGTCAATCCTTCTTTGCAGTCTTTTTAGTCTCTTACTGACTTTCTTCGCGGTTTTCTCTTTTATAAAGTTTAAATCGTGTACTGTTAAGACATATGGCGTAGATGATTTTGAAGGAAAGTATTTTGAATCTTGATGAATTGAATACCAAAGATCATAATTACTACATAAAAAAGAAAAGAATTTTCTTTTTATTGAGACTACTTCGTAACTGATATTATTTCCGAAAAAACCTTTATATTTTCTTGGTACCAAAAACACAAATTCAATTTTCTCTGATTGATACTTTGCGAGTTCTTTCCCAAAATTAAGACACACTTGACCTAATCCGGTATTAATGTATTTTAATCTTTCAAGATCAATCAATATGCGCTTTTTCTTTATTTTATTCAAGTTCATCAGATTAATACGTTTTTTATAAAGTTAAGTCATTAGGATTCCTTTTTCATCCTTAATAATTTTGAATATTTTAGAAATACAGAAAAGACATTAATACAACCTATTACAAATCCGTAAAATCCACCCAAAAAAGCAAAATTCAATATGAATTCTCTAAAAAAAGCAAATAACGTTTTTAAAAATATTTTAAATACAGACGATGAAATTCCGGCATTAAATAATGCTTCGGCTGCAATATCAGTGAACCTGTTTGTTTGGATAACATGCTCCCCTATTGTATTGTAAGAATGATGAATCAAGTCTCCTTTTATCCTTTTTATTCTTGCTGTATTATCATGTATTACAGTTTCATGAATATTTTTGCTCCATGCGCCCTTTTTTCTATTCCATAACCTGAGTTTTCTGTCAGGATACCAAGTAGTAAACTTAATGGGCTTTCCGCAATATATATTTAATCTGTTAAATAAATATCCGTCAAAAAGAGTATTCTCTTTTACTTTAAGAATTGATTCTATAAGCTCCTCAGATAAAACTTCATCAGCATCAAGAGATAAAATATAGTCATTTTCAGCTAAGCCGGAAGCTCTGTTTTTCTGATATGAAAAGCCTTCAAATTTATGTTGGAAAAACTTAACACCTTGTTTTAAACAAATTTCCTCTGTTTTATCAGTTGAAAAAGAATCTAAAACAATTATCTCATCTGCAACTTCCTTAACAGAGTTTAAACATCTTTCGATATTCTTTTCTTCATTATATGTAATAATAACAACTGATAACTTCATATTCATTAAATTATTTTTCCGGATAATTCATATATTTTTCCGGGTAAACTTCTCACAGCTCCTTTGAATTCCATTTCTAACAGAAGAGAAGATACTTTACTCATATTAAACTTTGTTTCTTTACAAATAAAATCTATTACCGGCTTTTGGTTTACATTGATAACTTCAGCAATTATTTTTTCATCTTCAGATAACTCAACAAACAAAATCTTTTGCTTATAAGTATTATTTATTGATTCCCAATTCAAAATATATTCAACATCCTTTGCGGTTTGCAACAAAAATGCTTGATGTGTTTTAATCAAAGAATTGCATCCTTCCGAATAACAATCATCTAATCTTCCGGGCACGGCAAATACTTCCCTGTTATATGAGTTTGCAATATCAGCGGTTACCAATGAACCTCCTTTCTTAGCAGATTCAACAATAATTGTAGCATCAGATAAACCTGCAATAATGCGATTACGTCTTAAAAAGTTTTGTCTTTCAAATTTTGATCCGCTGATAAATTCCGTTATTAATGCTCCTTTCTCTTTTATTTCCGAAGCTGTTTTCTTGTGATTTTGAGGATAAATTCGATCAAATCCGTGAGCTAAAACAGCAATAGTTTCAAGACCGTTCTTCAAAGCAGCTCTATGAGCACAAACATCAATACCATATGCTAATCCGCTGATAATTATCGGATTATGACCTGATTCCGCAAACTCTTTAATCAATCTTTCGCAATTCTCTTTTCCGTGAGCAGTTGCATTTCTTGTACCGACAATACTTATAAATTTTCTGTCTTTAAAATCAATATCACCTTTTACAAATATCATTAAAGGAGCATCGGGACATTGTTTCAATAAAAACGGATAATCTTTGTCCAAATAGAACAGAGGCTTAATATCATGTTTTTTTAAGAACCGCAGTTCCTTTTCTGCATCCTTTGTAACATGTTTGTTATTGATAACTGTTTTTGCCAAATACTCTCCTATCCCGGGTGCTTTCATTAACTGTTGCTTTGTTGCTTTGAAAACATTTTCAGGCCCGCCTGTATAAGAAATTATACTCTTTGCAGTAACAGGACCCAAACCCGGGATTAGGCCTAATGCAATTTTATATATTAATGAATTATCATCCATTTAACAATCAAAATATTAAGGTATTATGACACCAATACTTTAGATATTTCATTATTATTAATGATATATGCAGAAATTACATTTTTATCATTTATAATTTTATTGATAACTTTTTTATTACCGTCAAAATTTAAGATGTTTACTTTTGCTTCTTGAGTTTTTGCTGTTGACATTGATTCTGTCAGACATTTTTCTGCAATTTCTTTTCCGAACATTTCTTCCAAATATTCGTTCCACCTTTTGCCTATATAATTCAAATTAAAGGTTAATATCTTCATAATTTTAAAAATTAGTTTTTACTTTTTGTTCATTTTTATAAATTTCATCCGAAGTTAGTCTAAAATCTAATCTCTAACTTCAAGATATTCATACTTTTGATTCCGGAATGCCGGAATAAACCCGGCTTCTTTTATTGCTTCTTGAATTTGTTCCGCATTAAAGCTATGGTCTGCTCCTGCAACGGAAACTACATTTTCTTCAATCATAATTGAACCGAAATCATTTGCTCCTGCATGCAAACTCATTTGCCCCGTACTTTTTCCGACTGTAAGCCAAGATGCTTGTACATTTTTAATATTAGGCATCATAATTCGACTTAATGCAATTGTCCTTATATATTCATCTGCTGTTACATTATTTTGTATACCCGATTTCTCATTTAATTCAGTTCCTTCATCTTGGAAAGGCCATGGAATAAATGTAGTGAATCCTTCGGAATAATCCGGTTTTTCGCTTTGAATTTCTCTTAATTTTACAAAATGCTCAATTCGTTCACGATGTGTTTCAATATGTCCGAACATCATAGTTGCAGAAGTTGTTATTTTTAACTTATGTGCTTCGCTCATAACATCTAACCATTGTTGAGCTGTGCATTTTCCTCTTGATACAGTTTTTCTTACTCTGTCATTCAATATTTCTGCACCTGCACCCGGTAAGCTGTCTAAACCTGCTTCTGTAAGTTGAACAAGAACATCTTTATAAGTTGTCTTTGCCAAACGTGCAATATGATGGATTTCTGCCGGTCCCAATGCATGTAATTTAATATCCGGATGCATTTCTTTTAAGTCTGAAAATAACTTTTTATAATATTCAAGACCCAATTTCGGATGCAAACCACCTTGCATTAACAACTGATTTCCGCCGAGTTTTTTCAGAACTTCTATTTTCTCATCATATTCTTCAAGTGATGTAATATAAGTATCGGGAGCATCTGGCTTGCGATAAAAATTACAGAACTCACATTGAGCAATACAAACATTTGTTATATTAACGTTTCTGTCAATTATCCAACCTACCTTATCTCTGTTCTTTTCAGCTTGGTTTAATTTTCTTATTTCATTTCCTGTGAACATCAAATCTGCCGTGGGTGAGTTTTCATATAAAAACAAACCTTCATCAACTGACAAGAATTCTTGATTTAATGCTTTTATATAGAGATTTTCTAAATTCATTTTAATTTTTCTTCAATCAACATATCTGCAACTTCCGAAAATGTCATTCCTGCTTTTCTTATCATCTTCGGAACAATACTTTCATTTGTCATTCCCGGAATGGTATTAGCTTCGAGAAACCAATACTCTCCGTCTTTCAAAATATAATCCATTCTTACAATACCGCTGCAATTTAATACATCATATAATTTTCCGGTAATTTCTCTGCAATTTTTTATCTGTTCATCTGTTATTCTTGCCGGAATTATTTCTTCATTATAATCAGAATCATATTTTGCTTGATAATCAAAAAACTCATTCTTACTGACAATCTCTGCCGGAGGTAAAGGGTAATTAACATCATTTGCTTTAAAAAAACCGCATGAAATCTCTATTCCCGGAATGTACTGTTCAATAATAACACTATCCGATTCCTTAAAAGCTTCCTCAATTGCTGCATCCATTTTATCTGTTTCTTTAACTTTTGAAATGCCAAAACTCGACCCTCCGGCATCAGGTTTTACAAAACACGGCAATCCGACATGATTAATAATATTTTCAACATTATAGACCTGCTCCTTTTTAACTAACAGTGATTTTGCAATATTAACAATATTAAAATGACGTAAAAATGTATTGCAATAATATTTATTAAAAGTTAAAGATGAAGAAAACACATTACTTCCGATTACAGGTATTTTAAGCATTTCAAAATATCCTTGCACCAATCCGTTTTCTCCGGGTGTTCCGTGAATAGCAGGAAATACAATATCAAACTTAACTTTTTGTCCGTTATCATTAAAGGAAAAATCATCTTTATTAATAATTAAACCGCAATTCAAATCATTTGTTAAAGTCCACTCGCTTCCTTTTATTAAAACAATATATACATTGTATTTCTCTTTATTTAAATTTCCGGCTATTGCCTCGGCAGACTTTAATGAAATAAAGTATTCAGAAGAATCACCACCGGCAAGAATCGCTATGTTTATTCTGTTTCCCATTTTTATATATCAAGTATAAAATCAAAATAATTTTCTCTGTTTATTAATTTGAATTCCGCTTCTTTATATGTATCAAGCCATGTTTTGGGTGCTTTGCCGATTTTTTTACCCCATTTGAATTCAAAACCGAATAGTTTTCCTCCGGTTTCTTCAATATAATCTAACTCAGCACCTGTGTATGTTCTCCAATAATATTTGTTTGCAAATTTATTATTATACGACAAATATTTTATTCGTTCAGCAATTAAGAAATTTTCCCATAGTTCTCCAACATCTTGCCTGTCTGAAATTTCATTAAAATTATTTATTACAGCATTTCTGATGCCTACATCATAGAAAAAGATTTTGTCCATCTTTACAACTTCCTTTCTTAAGTTTCTGCTAAACCCTGATAATCTGAATATTATAAACGCTTTCTCTAATAGGTCAATATATCTGCTGACTGTTTTTTTATCTAATTGCAATTGATTTGCAAGTTCATTTACTGAAACAGTTGAGCCGATTTGATATGCTAATAATTTCAGTAAATTAAAAATTGCTTTTGAGTTTCTGATATCTGCCAACTCCAATATGTCTTTATAGAGATATGCACTGCTTAATTCTTTTAAATATACAATTTTATCACCGGAGTTTTTGTAAGAAAAAATTTCCGGATACATTCCGAATAATAAAAAGTTTTCAAGCTGTAAATCTAATTCAAATAAATTAAATTTTGATTTTAATTCTGAAACAGCAATCGGATACAGTGAATAGGTATATGTTCTTCCTGTTAAAGGCTCTTTCAGAACATTTGCAAGTTCGAATGATGATGAACCTGTTGTAATAATTTTCAATCCGGGAAACTCATCGTAGAGTATTTTTAAATTTATACCTATATCTTTTATTCTTTGAGCTTCATCAATAAAAATTAATTCATAGCCGCTTATTAACCGCTTTATTTTTGTTAATTCTCTGCTTGATAAAACATCGGCATATTCTTTAATATCAGCATTTATTATTAATGCTTTTTTTGATATTTTCTTTAATAATTCATTAATTAAAGTTGTTTTACCTACTTGTCGACTTCCATATAAAACAATAATCTTATTTGTTTCTGATAATTTTGAAATAATATTTTTTTGTACCAAACGATTTATCATGGTTTTCCTCTGAAACAGATTTTAAATACATATTACCCACTCCTCTAATTAGCGTTAATTAGGGGATCATACTCCTCTAATTAACGTTAATTAGGGGAGTACAATCCTCAAATTTATGTTTTATTTTTTTATTTTCCTAATTTCTTCACAATAATTTCCTCCAAACTTCTTTTAGGAACATGATGTATCATATCTTCATCTCTCCAATAATCATAACTTCCGTTTTCAGGCATTTCTTCAATAATAATCTTTTCTTTGGGCTTTCCCAAAGCCAATACAAGCAAGATTTCAAATTTTTCAGGCAAATTAAGAAGTTCCCTTAAAGGCTTTTTTTTAATTGCTGCAATCATACATCCGCCTATGCCTTTTTCTGCTGCACCTAACATAATAGATTGAGCAGCTATACCACTTGCAACTTCATGATATGTTTTTTTTCCTTTCTCTATTACAGAATTATCTCCGAGAATAATAATATATGCTGCAGGCCTTTCTCCTTTTATCGGTCCTTTCCAATCAGTAATGGCAGCAGCCCAACCTAATAACGGGAATATTTTCTCATTCATCTCAGCATCATTTTTCAGTATAAATTTTAAAGCTTGCTGATTCCTTGGTGAAGGCGACATTCTCGCATATTCTGTTAATGAAACTAAAGTTTCTTTACTAATTTTTTGATTTTCATAAAACCTTCTGTATGACCTGTTTAAATTAATTAATTCTTTCAACATATTAAAATGTATTTATAAAATCTATTAATAATTTTGAAAGGTCATCAAACTCATTCAGAGGCAAGTTTTCGGGTTTATCATTGATATTGTGATATTCTTTATATTTGCCTAAAGTATAAATAAAAAAGCATCTTACACTTTTCTCATAAAAAAAGTAATGATCACTGTTTGCAGCTGCTCCCCTGATCTTTACATCCGGTAAATAATTATTGACTTGATTAATATCACATAAGGTTTGAAATTCATCCTTAAAAACAGACCCGTTTACAACTTGAATTCCCTTATCACCACTCCCGACCATATCTAAGTTAATAAGAAACTTGATCTTTGAAATTGGGAACAAAGGATTTTCGGTATAGTATTTTGACCCTAACAAGCCTAATTCTTCACCGCTGAAAAACATAAATACAATATTATATTTTTGTTTTTTCTCCTTTGAAAAATATTTTGCAAGAGTTAACAGCATTGCAATACCGCTTCCGTTATCATTAGCTCCGGGAAAGAAGGTATTTAAACCCATATGTCCGATGTGATCATAATGAGCAGACAACACAATAGAACTGTCTGATTGACCCTTTAAATATCCGATAATATTATTTGTCTCGTATTGTTCAAAAAACTTTGAAGTTATATCAATTGAAATTTCATCTGTATTTAAAGGTAAAGCGTTTCTTTTAATTGAAATCAGTGAAAAATTCTTTCTGATTTGTGACGGTACATAGATCAAATTGCGGTCTTCAATTCTAATGACAACTTTCGCTTTTAAGACATTTCTCTCTGTGATTAACCGATATCCTTCTGAAAAGTCATTTCTTTTTAGTCCGACAGTATCTATTAATAAGGCTTTTTCTGAAAAATCTCTTTTAATAAATCTTCTGAATTCAATACTGTCATCAATAACAGAAGCATTTAATTTCACAATGTTAAGTTTGCCTGAAACAGTGTTTGAAAATGATGCTATAAGATAATCAACTCCCGGTTCCAATTTCCTATGCCCAATTTGCAAAAAAATATTACCCGGTAAAGTATTAACACTAATATTAAAAGCTTGTTTATATTCTTTATTAAATGCTTTTACTTTTGACTTTTTTAATTCTTTGATAATATAATCAGCTGTTTTTTTGTCTGAACCGAATGCATATCCTCGACCGTGGTATTCTTCAGAACAAAGAACTTTTAAAACCTCATTGGCATATTCTTTCCCCTGTGAAGAACCTTGTTGAAAACTTGATAATAATAAAATGAAAATAATAAATCCGAATTTCATTGATTTATGTATTTTTGGATTCCAAAAAAATAACTTATTATCAAGATTAGAATTCATTTTAATATACAGAGAATAATCAATATAAATAAAACTGCAATTTATTAAAATTAAATTCCAAAGTTAAAAATTAAGATGAAATAATGACGTTAAAAATTAAACTTTAATTACCAAAAGACTAAAACCTAAATAACTAATATAAAAAATAAACATGTTTTTAGAAGAAAAGGTCAGAACAGCCGGTTGGGTCGAAGTTGTTACAGGTTCAATGTTTTCAGGAAAAACAGAAGAATTAATAAGACGTATGCGTCGTGCAAAAATTGCTCAACAAAAAACAATGATCTTTAAACCAAAAGTAGATACTCGATATTCGGAAGATAAAGTTGTTTCACATGATGCTCAAGCTATAGATTCAACACCTGTTTCTAAAGCTGAAGACATCTTATATCTTGCTGAAAAATATGAAGTTATAGGCATTGATGAAGCTCAATTCTTCAGCAACATCTTGGTTGAAGTATGTAACAGATTGGCAGATAAAGGAATAAGAATTATTGTTGCCGGATTGGATATGGATTTTAAAGGTAAACCATTCGGACCTATACCCGGATTACTTGCTATTGCTGAATATGTTACAAAAGTTCATGCCATATGCATGAAATGCGGTAATCTTGCTCAATATTCTCACCGTTTATCTGATAATGATAAACTTTTTGTTCTTGGAGAAAAGGATATATATGAGCCTTTATGCAGATCTTGTTTCAATAAAGCAAATTATAAAATGTAAAAAAGAGCAATGCTTGGTGCGAAAGTTCATGCTCGACTTGACACTATTTCTTACTTATTTTTTAACCAATTTTATTTCAAAAAGTTTAGGCCAGTATTTACCGGTAACAAACATACGATCACCTGTTGAGTCGTATGCAATACCGTTTAAAACATCAGTTGTACTTGAATAATCATTCATAGGTAAAATTCCTGCAAGATCTATATAAGCAATAACCTTTCCTGTAGAAGGATCAAACTTCACAATCTTTTCATATTGATAAATATTTGCATAAATATATCCGTTAATATATTCCGTTTCATTAAGATACTTAACTGCTCCTTCGTGATCATATACCTCAAGCGTACTAACTTCCGAATAAGATTGAGCTTCTAAAACTTTTATTTGATGAGACCCGTTTGACATATACAAATACTTACCGTCTGTACAAATACCCCAGCCTTCTCCTTCATACGAAAACTCATCAATTAATTTAAAACTCGTAAAATCATATACAAACCCTTTTCCCGATTCCCAACTTAATTGAATTATCTTATCATTATACAAAACTATTCCTTCGCCAAAGACTTCTTTTGATATCGCAAAACTTTGAATAACTTCTCCCGATTCGGGTTTTACTTTTCTGACAGTAGATTCTCCTTTCATCCCGGTTGCTTCATATAAAAAGCCACTATCATAAAATAATCCTTGTGTATATGCATTCACATCATGTTTATATACATTTACAATTTTATATGTATAGTTTTCAGGCTTAATATCAGAATATAATAAAACGCTTTTTTGCTTTCTGAATCGTTTCCCGTTTTTATTTAATTCAACTTCAATAATATTTTTTCCGACTTTGGTTTCTTTGGTATTCCACTTATAAAACAATTCATCTGATGTTAATATGGTTTCTTGCACATTATTTACAGTCAAAATTACTGTATCCGATTCAGATTTTTCATTTATTAAAATATTAACTTTTATAATATCTCCTATAAAATTATTACCGGCTGCTTTTTCCTCAATTTCAATTTTTAACGGGTTCTCCTTATCCGAAAGTTTAATAGTATCATGATTATTTGAATTATTACTGCTTCCGTTATTCTCTTGTTTACAGGAAGTTAATGCATAAATCATAATGCTGAATAATACTATATTGATGATATGTTTTGTCTTCATTAAGAATAATTTATTATTATTTAATATCTTTTGGACTTAAATGTTTTACTAATTTACATTTTCTTTCGCCTACTTTCTTCCATTTCCCTTCATATTCGAGAACAACAACATCAGCAGTTTTCATACTAATGTACTCGCCTGATAAAATTTCAGCAACTGTAGACCAAGTCGGATTATGACCGAATATCATAACGCTTTGAACTGCATCATCAACATTCCTGACAGCATCAATTATTTCGCTTGTATAACCAAAATAAAAACTGTCATTCCAAATAATCTCTTTCTTATATTCACAGTTATCAGCTACTGCTTCTGCCGTCATTCTTGCTCTTAAAGCCGGGGAGGAAATAATTAATTCCGGTGTTAACATTAACTTCTTAATCTCTTTTCCGATTAAAGGAGCTGCTTTGTTTCCCCTGTTATTTAAAGGCCTGTCAAAATCTCGTAATGATCCGTCAGACCAATCGGATTTTGCATGACGCATTATTAATATTTTTTTCATCATTAAATAAGTTTGGTGTTTGTTATATTCACAAAAATAAAAAGTTTTTCATAATAAAACAGAGGAACATTTATATTTACATTTTTTTAACAATTATTAATGCAAAACATACAAACAGATTGGTTTTTTTATACAATCGTATTCAAAATTATATATGGAGTTGTAAATTTTATGTATAAAATTGCGGCACATCATAATTGTTCAAGTCATAAGATAATAAAGATGTCTGCAATTACAGTTTCAATATTATCTTTAACAATAATTATTATAACC
>JAUVIG010000620.1 GCA_030592825.1 Chlorobiota bacterium
GAACCTTTAGAGTTTATTTTAGGTCAAAAGGAAGTAATACTTGCTTGGGATGAAGCTGTAGCAACCATGAGAATAGGGGATAAGATAAAGATTATTGCGCCGTCTTATTTAGCATACGGTGAGCAAGGATATCCGCCTGTGATACCTGCTTTTTCAACTTTAATTTTTGAAATAAAGCTTATTGATGTGAAATAACAATGATTAAATGATAGAATAAATATCTTAATTGATTGATAATTTATCAAATTTAAAAAATAAAGATTCAAAAATTTTAAACGATGTCTGAACAAAATCAATTTATAAAAACAAAGATTAAATTTTACACACTTTTATGGTTATTATTTGTTGTTGAATTAGGAATATTTTTTCTTATTACTTTTTTATACTTAACACCTGAAGTTCTTCAGGGGTCCGGTAATGAAGGATACATGGCGGTTTTATATGCATCGTATTTAATTGCAATAGTTTCAATACCGGCAATTTATAAAATCTATGATTACAGAAAAAAGAAAGTTAATAAAGACGAAAGTGTAAAAAGTAAACTTGAAAAGTATTTTTTTTCTGTCTTGATAAAATATGCCGTACTTGAAACAGCTGCGATTTTATCTTTAGCAGCTTTTTATTTAAATGAAATTAATGAACCTTTGTATATGTTCGGGATTGTGTTTGTTGCTGTTTTATTGAATAAACCGTCTTATTCTCAATTTGAAAAGGATTTTTTGAATTATAATGATGAAAATGTTATTGAAGAAATTGTATATATGCCTGATGAATTCGGAGATTCTGAAGATGATACTAAACCTGAATCAAAATGAAGGAATGAGTAAAAAATGTGAATTCAATATATACACAAATAACTCATTGATGCTGACAGCTGACAATATAACAATGAAGCAATTTAAAAACGAAATTAAATACAGTATATCCGGTT
Organism: Chlorobiota bacterium; assembly: GCA_030592825.1. Taxonomy (GTDB): domain Bacteria; phylum Bacteroidota; class Bacteroidia; order Bacteroidales; family JAADGE01; genus JAADGE01. Next base: position 932 of record JAUVIG010000620.1, read on the forward strand.
ATACGGAAATTGAAATATAAATATTTAAATCTTATAATATGGCAATTCATAAAACTGCACGTAAAATTACAACTCATGTTCTGCAGGCAATGAAGTTGAAAGGAGAAAAAATTGCGATGTTAACCGCCTATGACTATTCCATGGCAAAGATCGTAGATCAAGCGGGAATAGATGTTATATTGGTAGGTGATTCGGCTGCAAATGTTATGGCAGGATATGATTCAACTTTACCTTTAACTCTTAATGAAATTATTTATCATGCAAAATCTGTTGTAAGAGCCGTTGAAAAAGCCTTGGTTGTAGTTGATTTACCGTTCGGAACTTACCAAGGGAATTCAAAAATTGCATTGGATTCTGCAATAAGAATTATGAAAGAAACCGGTGCACATGCTGTTAAGATGGAAGGCGGATTACAGATTAAAGAATCTGTGATCAGAATATTATCTGCAGGAATACCGGTAATGGGACATTTGGGCTTGATCCCGCAATCCATTCATAAATTCGGTACTTATGTTGTTCGTGCCAAAGACAAGGAAGAAGCTGATATCTTAAGAAAAGATGCCCTGCTTCTTGAAGAACTCGGATGTTTTGGTATTGTATTAGAAAAAATTCCCGCTCAATTGGCAAAAGAAGTTTCAGAAAGCATTAAAATTCCGACAATAGGAATTGGTGCCGGAGGCGGTGTTGACGGGCAAGTATTAGTTATACATGATATGCTTGGAATTACACAAGAATTTTCTCCGAGATTCTTAAGAAGATACCATGATCTTTCTGCCGAAATTAAAGGAGCTGTTTCAAATTATGTTAAAGATGTTCGATCAAAAGATTTTCCAAATGAAAAGGAGCAGTATTAATATAAAACTGACCGAAAGTATATAAGCAAACCGAAAAAAAATCCGGAACTTCCAAAGCTCCCCCTAAACAAAAAACAAAGTGTAAGCTGCTGTTAATAAATTGATTTGGAAAATTTTGAGGAACTTGGTATATTTGAGGAGATTAAATAATTTAAAAGTAAATGCTGATCACAATCTGAAAAATAACTACTGGTTGTGAAAATGCGAATATATTTACACATATGTAGTTCATAAAAAATGAAAAGTAAATTAGCTAAAATTGAATTGGATCGATTTATACTAACAGATGCAGCTGAAATTGTTGCTGCAAGAGAAAAATGTATCCTAATTCATCATACTAAAGATATTGATGCAGCAGGAGATGAAATTGAAATTGTAGTTAGAAATATTTTTAAAAGAAAGTTACCAAGTAATTATTATATTGGACATGGACATATTGTTGATGAAAAACTTAATACTAGTTCTCAACTTGATATAATTATATCTGA
>JAUVIG010000578.1 GCA_030592825.1 Chlorobiota bacterium
AAATAAAGTGTGCATTTAAACGCAGTAATTTTTTGTTTTTACAATTTCAAAAAAGTAAGTCCCGAATGCTTTCGGGATGAGATTTTTTGAAAGAAGTAAAAACAGGAAAGAACAAGTTTAAATGTACAGGTTATTTCATTACAATGCCTAAGTTAAAAATTAAGGTACTATCACTAATTTAGTGAGAATTTTACACAAACCAATAAATTATATCCGGGAAATAATTAAAAACCGGTAAAATAACAGCAGAACTAAAATAAACAAATATATGCTGAACAGAAAGATTCAACCGGAATTCAAAACATTAGATAAACTTGTTATGTCTCAAGCAAAAGAAATTAAGTTATCTAACGGAATTCCTTTTTATGCTGTAAATTCCGGAGAGCAAGATGTTGTAAGGATTGACTTTATTTTTTTTAATTCCGGTTCTGTTTATTCAGAAAATCCTTTAATTCCGGAAGCAGCCAATTCTTTAATTGAAGCAGGATCATTAAACATGACATCGGCAAAAACAGCTGAAGAGTTGGATTTCTACGGAGCTTATCTTGACTTATATGTAGGAATGCATACCGGACAGATAATTCTCTATACTTTAAATAAATATTTGGATAAAACACTTAAGATAGTTTCTGAAATGATCTTTCATGCTGTATATCCTCAAAATGAAGTTGAGATATTTCTGCAAAACAAATTTCAAAATTTCTTAATAAGCAGACAAAAAACAGAGGTTTTATCTAAAGAATTATTTACTGAAGTTATATTCGGAAAAAGTCATCCATACGGAAGAATTATTAAAAAAGAAGATTTTGAAAATATTGATTCAAACATTTTATCAGATTTTTTCCAAAAGCATTATACTCTGCATAATTTAAAAATAATTATGTCCGGAAAAGTTTCCGAATTACAATTAAAAACATTAGATGATTATTTCGGAAATAAAGAAGTAATCTGTATGCCTGAAAATAATGAGATTGATTATACAATTATTCATCCTGAACAACGTGTTTATTTTAAAGAGTTAGATAACACAGTTCAATCCTCATTGAGGATAGGAAAAATTACGATTAATAAGCATCATCCTGATTTTTTTAAATTAAATATTACAGGTATTATCTTCGGCGGATATTTTGGTTCCAGACTTATGACTAATATCAGAGAAGATAAAGGTTATACTTACGGTATTTATGCAGGCAATTTATCTTTAATCAATGCAGGTATTTTTACTATATCGGCCGAATCAGGAAAAGATGTTTACCAAAAAGCAATTGATGAAATATATAAGGAACTTAAAATATTAAGAACAGAATTTGTATCCGGGGAAGAGTTAGAGAGGGTAAAAAACTGGTTGATAGGAAGTTTGGCAAAAACATTTGACGGTCCTTTTGCTCCGGCAGATGCCTTTAAGTCAATATTAACTTATAACCAAACATACGATTACTTTGATAATTACTTTGATACTGTAAAAACAATAACTCCTGATATAATAAGAGCAACTGCAGAAAAATATTTACATGAAGACAGTATGTATCAAGTTGTTGCGAGAAGTAAATAAAAAAACCTGCTTTTAAAAGCAGGTTTTTTTAATATTTATTCACATAATTATACTAATATCTTGCCCAAGTTGTTTTTTTAGTTTCAATAGGATTAATACAAATGACCGGAATCTGAGAAGTGTTATAAATTATTTTTTCGTCCCAAGATGAGAAGAATAAACTTTTATCTTTATTAACTAATGTCATAATTAACTCAGCTTCGTTTTGTACAGCATAATCAACAACTTGCTTTGCAAAATTCCCTTCAGTAGGAGAAGATACTTTATCAACATATTTCACACCAAATTCATCAAATAAGTTTTTAATCTGCTTTGTAATACTCATGATTCTGTTTTTATAGAATCTTCCTGATTCAAATTTAGGAATCATATGAACAGTTGCATTAAACATCTTTGCAATATTAATTGCCCAAGTTACTTTTTGTCTGTCTTGAGTTGATGCAGTTATCGGAAAAACTATGTTGTTATAACCTTCGGTATATTGTCTTTTTTGAACAATAATAGTAGGTGTATTTGTTACACTTATTACTTTAAGTACATAACTTCCGGTAATCTTTTGAAACCCTACTTTACCGTGAGTACCTATCATTATAAGTTTAGCACCGACTTTATCACTTGCTTCCTTAATATTTTCAAATAAATCTCCGTTTTTTATTAAATATTCAACTTGAACATTAAATTTATTTGAAGCTTCGTTTGCAATTTTTTCTAATTTTTCAGAAATAACGTCTTCATTTAAATTTTCTTCATCTAAATATTTATCAGTATCTTTATTGATAACATGCAACAAAATAACCCTGTATTTCATTATTGCTGCAATTGATGCACCATGCTCAATTGCATTTTGGCATACTTCTGAAAAATCAGTCGGAATTAAAATTACATCATTTTTAGCTTTTTCCATAACACGTTTTGTTTTTTTTTTTAACTAAATGATTAATGCAAATATTTAAATTGCGTTATAAAATTATTGAAAATAACTTAAGAAACCAAATAATTTTCTGTTTTTTTTATTTTGATTCTTTTTTCGGCAATTAAATAAGTTAATTA
>JAUVIG010000107.1 GCA_030592825.1 Chlorobiota bacterium
TCTTCCGGATTCTCCTGAAGCGTATTTCCAAGAAGCAGGGCGGGGGGGGAGAGACGGTAAAACTTCCTATGCTGTTTTATTATTTCAAAAAGCAGATATAATTAATCTTAAAAAAAGAATTTCTTCAAACTTTCCTGAAATAAAAACCATTAAAGATGTTTATAATGCTGTTTGTAATTATTATGAAATTCCTGTCGGTAAAGGTAAAGGCTTGATTAGACTTTTCAGCATCCGTGATTTTGTTACAAAATTCAAAATGCAAATTAAAGCAGTATTGAGTAGTTTGAAAGTGCTTCAAAATGAGGGTTATATTGATTTTACCGAAGATGATTTTACACCGTCAAAAGTTTTCTTTTCTGTAAGCAGGGATGATCTTTATAAATACCAAGTAGCCAATAAACAATTTGATAATTTTATTAAGTTACTTTTGAGATTGTACACAGGATTGTTTTCGAATTACACTTCAATTGATGAAGAATATTTGGCTAAGCGTGCAAATACTAAAACAGAAATAATTTATGATTATTTGGAACTTTTAGCAAAACAAGAGATTATAAAATATATTCCGCAAAGGAAAACACCTTTTATTATTTTTATATCAGAAAGATTGGAAGATAAGAACTTATTTATTTCCAAGGAAAATTATGAAAAACGAAAAGAACGTTATTTTAACAGGGTAAATGCCATGTTACACTATGCTGAAAGTACTGCTAAATGCAGAAGTCAGATTTTGTTGTCTTATTTCGGAGAAAAAAATCCGTACAGATGCGGTGTGTGTGATGTATGCCGACGAAGAAATAAATTAGATTTAAGCACTTATGAGTTTGATATGATAAATAAAGAAGTAAAAGAATTACTTGCAAAAGCCCCTATGAATATTGATATTTTGGTTGATCAGGTAAATTGTGAAGACAAAAAAGTAATTAAGGTTATCCGTTGGTTAATTGATAATGAAAAGATTGAATATACGATTGATAAACGATTGACTTGGGTATCTGTATAATAATTAAAAAAGGCAAAGTTGTTAAAACTTTGCCTTTTATTTAGCAGTTGTTACTTAAGATAAAATATATATTATTTAAGCTAATTTCACATCTACTGCATTAAGACCTTTACGGCCTTCTTGTAATTCGAAAGTAACTTCATCGTTTTCTTTTACTTTGTCAATTATACCGCTTACATGTACGAAGTATTCTTCCTCAGTTTCATTGTCAATAATGAATCCGAAACCTTTAGTTTCGTTAAAAAATTTAACTTTTCCTGTTTTCATAAAAATAATGTTATTTAATAAATTTGTGCAAAGATATAATAATTATATAATAAGAAGTAAAAAAAATATTTTTTTTGAATTTTATATTATTTGTTCTGTTAATAAGCCTTATTAAGCAAGATTTTGAAAACGAATTTAGTTATTTAAGGTATTACCATTCTTTTATATCAACCTTTTCACAATCTTTGATAATTTCCGATATTTCATCAGCTTCTTCATTATCCCATATACCTGCAAATTGCATCCATGCCGATTTGCTGTTTTTCTTGTTTTTTAATTTATCCAAAAAATTGTTCAGACTTAATAAAATATCCGGATTGTTAATTTTAATAATTTCTTCAATAAACTTGTATTTTAAAGTTTGTATTTCCATTTTGTTTACTTTTTGATAAATCTGTATTTACAAAGATACGATTTTTTATAATATTAAATTTCAATCTTTCTGTAAAACAGTCCTGACAGGTTTTGCAAGCTGTCAGGACTGAAATAATATTTAGATAATAAGATATTTTTATAAATTTACTCAACCGTCACATACATACCGCCTTTTTGTGAATAAATTGTTGCATCATACATAGCCTCACAATATGTCGGCGGCATCCAGAATTTGCCGGCATAGCTTGCATTCAGCATTATTTTAAAAGTTTTGCTTTTGCTTTTGTTTAAGTCGAAATATGTATAAACTCTGTCGTCTCGAATATCAATATACTCGGGTGTTGCTGTATTATAAGTGTATCCTGTATTATATAATCTTGTATTTATAATTTCCCAGCCTGACGGGAAGATTTGAGATAATGCCATCTCTTCGTATTTTTTCAAAATTCCGGGATGTGTAACAGTAACATGTGCCACAAAATCAGTACCTTGAGCTATATTATTCGGAGACAGGCTTGTGCCGTCAGGATAAGTATATTTTACAGTCATTCTTAAATCTTTTTGAGCATTAGCAGATTTTCCAATATCCGGTATTCCTTGCAGAATTACTCTGACGTAAATAATTCCCGAACTTGTATTTTTTACAGTGATATTTCCGGCATTTGTACCCTTAATGTTCATATCAATTTGCGATATGGTCTTATTTACTGCAACTGACTTCATACCGGCAGAGTTCAATTTATATTGATATTTCAGTTGACCGGATTTTGCATTGCTTTCAACATACAATGAAGCAGCAATTAATGAATAAGCGGTTGTTTGTGTGCTTAAGTATTTATTGCTTGATAATTCTTCTGATATTTCTTTCAGTAATTTAAATGCTCTTTCTTTTTCGCCAATTAAACTTAAAGTTTCCAAAATCATAGCTTTATCACGAAGAGTACTTCCGTATGTGTAAGATAATTCTGTATATGAACTTATATAAGTTGTTAAACCCGTAACCATTGATTTAGCATGTGTTTTTTTACCTGAAAGATAATATGCTGCGGCAAGTCTCCATTTCGCTGTATTTGATAAATTCTTGATATTCTTCATTCTGTTCATGGAACTTTTTGCAGGGTATCCGGCTAATGCGAGCGAATATAACCTGTATGCTTGTACCAATTGAGATGAAGGTCCGTCGTTTGTCCAGTTCTTTGCTTTCTTAGATTGATATTTTCTCCAAGATTGAATTAAAGAAGATGAAACAGGATATCCTTTTTTCTTTGCTTCAATAAGGAAATGTCCGGCATAAGTAGTACCCCAAATACTTGCATTAGAACCGCCTTGCCAATACGCAAAGCCTCCGTTTGTTAATTGGAATGAAGCCAATTGTTTAATACCTGCTTTAATATTTTTTTCTATTTCCTTTTTTTGTTTGGCATTCAATTCAATTAAATTAGAAACAAACAATTGAGGAAATACCGCAGATGTTGTTTGTTCAACGCATCCGTGAGGATATTGAATTAAAAAATTTAATCTGTTTTTCAAATTTATCGGCGGAATGCTTGATACTTCAATTACTCCGTTGTTGGTTCCCGCAATTCCGACGGGTGTATAATCAGTAACCCATGATTCACCTGCCGACAGAATCTTTTCTATAACATTGGTTGTCAGATGATTCGGATTTCTGACATCAATTTCAATATTAAAAGAAGATGTAATATTGCCTGATGTTGCAATAACTTCAACAATACCAATACCTATTTTATTATTAACCAGCAATTCGAAATCAAGATTTTGTTCGCCTTTTTTGTTGAATCTTAATGTTTTAGTTTTATTCCCTTTTACAGTAAACAAGTTATTTGTTTTTAATGTAACTTTCACATCTTTAATATTTTTCTTCATAACAAATATTGTTGCAGGAAGTTTTACGATCTCTCCGGGTGAAAGTACTCTTGGCAGAGTTCCCAAAACCATCAGGGGTTTAATTACCGGAACGGCTTTATCCGTTGCACCATAGGCATTATTGTTTCCTGCAATAACCATTGTTCTGACAGAACCTATGTATTTTGAAATATTAATTGTATGCGTTTTTTTATCACCTCTTCCGAGAGTGAACGGTCCGAGAAATTTAACAATTGGTTTGAATCGGTTTGCAGATTTTTTATCTTGACCTTCTTCATCCATACCTCCGCCAATTGCCAGCAATCGTTCTGTTTTTCCGGCAGTTGCTCCGATAACTTCATTATACATATCCCAAGTTTTAACACCGAGAGCTTCTTTAGCAAAGAACTTATCCCAAGGATTAGGCGTTTGAAAACGTGTAATATCAAGCAAACCTTCATCAACAATTGCGAGTGTGTATGTCATTGCTTTTTTATCCTTTTCCGAAACGGTTATTTTAAAGTCTTTTCCGCTTTCAATTTCATTTGGCATAACAATAACAGGTTCCAATATAGTATTAGGGTCTTCAACCATAATCGGAATTGCTCCGTACATTCTGATAGGTAAATCATTTGCTGTTTGCGAATGCGGTTGTAACAAACTTATATGAACATAAACATTCGGAGTCATTTCTTTAGTTGCCTTAAATTCAAATTGAGTTTCGCCTTCTTTTGTTTGCACCCAATATGATTTTAAAACATCTGTACCGTCTTCAATACTGATTAATGCTCTGCCGTCTTTTCCTGTAGGAATAGTAATTTTAACATCATCTCCCACATTGTATTTTTCTTTATCGGAAACAAAAGTCAGCATTGATGCTCCTTCGGCATCACCTTTTTGTGCTCTTCCTGCCCAACCCGGCCAGTCAATGTAAACTATTTTTCCTGTTGAGTGCCCGGTTTCAGTATCTTCAGCTATTACTAAGTATCTTCCCCAATCCGGATATTTAACTTCAATATTCCAAGAAGCTTTTCCGTTAGAGCTGTTTACAATTCCTTCTTTGAGCAAAGTTGCAGAATTCCTGAAATTGTAACTTGAAACAGTATTACTTGAAGCATCATACCACCATCTCCAACTTAATTTATAGAACTTCATTTTTATTTTATGAGATTCTTTTAAGACCTTACCGGTTGGTGTTAGTGTAACTAATTCAACTTTATGTTTCTTATCGGTAAGTAACATTCCTCTGATTTTATCACCTTTCGGTAATTTTATTCCTGTGTAAGCCTTATAAGGTGAGAATTTTACGGTATATTGGTCAATGCTGAAGTTTCCGCCTTTTTCAAAAGCTTTAGTAAAGAAGACAGCATTCATCATACCCGGTGCTTCTCCTGATGTGTAGAGATTTGCAGTAAGTTCGACATTACCGTTTTCGTCTGTTGTTTTATTGAGCAACTCTTCAGCATCTGAATAGAAAATTTTTGTAGGGTCGTCGAAAGTGAAATCTGAATATTTCTCGAATATAGTAGTAACAGGGTGAAGCGATGCATCAACTTTTACTTTAAGACCTTTGCCTATTGCACCGTGCAGCCATTTTACATTAAGAGTCGCACTTTCACCTTTTCCTTCATAAATCATTTTCTTACCGAAATCTAAAGCAATTTTTAAACGATTAGGTTTTATTGTTTCAACTTTAACGGTTTTATTAAAATCTACAGAACCAACGGAAACTTTTAAGTTGTAATTTCCTGTAACAGCATCATCTTCTGTTTCAGTTATGAATGTGTAAAATCCTGTGTTGTTTTTTGTTTGTACTTCTTTTTTTAATACTTGCCCTTTAGGGTTGCTGAATTCAAAAATAACAGGATGTCCGTCGGGTATTGATTTGTTTTCATCTTGTAAAATGAAAGTTGAGAAAATTGAATCTCCCGGTCTCCATACACCTCGTTCTCCGTATATGAAGCCTTTGATGCCTTCCTTAACTTCTTCTCCTGATATTGCAAATCTACTCAATGATAATGAGTTACCGTCATTCATTTTCAGGTATGCTCTTTGTTTTCCTAATTTTGCGATAATGAAATAAGGATCATCCAGACTGCCTAAATTTACTTTTCCTTCGTTATCGGTTTCTCCGCTTGCCAATAATTGTTGTTGATAATCAAATATCTCAATACTAACTCCGGCTTTGGGCTTCGTTGTTTGAAGATCAGATATAAATACATTTATATTGCCGTTGCCTGATTGTTTTGCAATAAGACCGAGATCAGAAGCAATTATGTTTCTTGCAGCTTTTCTGTTGCTTCCGTAATATGCTTTCTTACACGGATTATCTCTGTCTCCCCAATATCCGTAGTAATAGTTGTATTCATAATAATCTTCATAACTGTCCCAATTTGTGGTCTCATTCTCATCGGTCCAATCATCTTCTTCCTCTGCTTCAGAATCTTCTTCACCGTCTTCATCACATTGATAAAGAGAGTATTGTTTTCTGAAGTTAAGTTCGACACGGTAGATAGCACCCGGTTCAGCTTCAATAATTTCGCTGAGATCAATTGAGAAACGATTCCAAACTCCGTAGTCAATAATGTTGAATTTGTCAAGATCAATTTTTTTCCTTACAATAGGTTTGCCTACTTGTCTTAAGTTATAATTTCCGTTGATATCATTTGTTTGTAAAAATTGTAAAATATTGTTTTCATAGATTTTAATTACTGTAATATCAACAGCCTTCAAATTAACTGATTCGAAAGGGAAGATCAAACCTTTGTCGCTTGACGGTAATATTGTTCCTTCCCCCACAATTTTCACTTCCGGTTTAATTGCTTCAAAAGCTAATTCAAAATTATCTTCGTTCTTAAGTTTATAGCCCAGTACATTTTTAATTCCTTCATATACATAAACACGTTTTATATTATCAACTCTGTCTTGTGCATAAACTTTAATTATGTTATCATCAATTACAAATCTTAAATTATTTTCTCCCTGAATAGTAATCAAACCGTTTAAGTTTTGTCTTTCATCCAAAGGATCGGTAAATTGAAGTTGAAGATATTGTTCAGGATGATGAATTACTTTTGAAGATAATAGTTTAAAATCGCCTATGGCAGGAATTTCAATTTCAGATTTTTCATCTTTATTAACATCTATAGCATCTCCGTTCCATTTCAGATTTATTGAAGATGTTTTTTTCATTCGTTTAATACTGTCAATCGTAAAATAGTGTATTCTTAAATCGACATCGGAAGACCATTTTACAGATAATTTATCACCGCCTTGTGTTGCTTTCAGAATGCCTTTGATTTTTTCAGGGTCTGCAGCATCTGCTGTATTCACAAAACCGTTGACTTGCTGATATTTAAGAGTTTTTTTATCAATTGTTTTTTGTTCTTCAATAACATAATCAAAAGCTTGTTTTATTGTTTTGAATTCAAAATTAAAAAATTCCAAATCATCTTTAACATCAATAAGTTCACCTAAATTAAATTCTACATAAAACTCTTTGTCTGATTTAAGACTTTCTTCAGGAATAAATTCCAGAGTGTTATTTATTAAGGTATATTTTCCTTCAACTTTTGGTCTGATATTGATGAGACCTTCGGGCAACTTATCTTTATCTTTTAATTTATCTGTAACCGAACTTGTTAATTTTAATTGAATAGGGGAGTTCTTCGAAATTATCCCGGAAGTATGAGCTGTAATATATTTTGCAAATTCCGGATTATCAAAGTTGAGATTCCTTTTTTTAAAGTTTACGGATATTAAAATTATTACTGCAGCAAGAGCGGCAAATCCCAGAAAGTAAAAAATTATTTTTTTGTTTTTCATAGTCTTATGATATTTAAAAGAGTTTATAAAAATTGGAGTTAAATTTACGAATTAATTTCCGGTATAACAACACAAATTTATATTTATGTTTTAAATTTGAAAGAGTCAGGTGATATGGATACCCACTTTAAATTAACCGAGATGACTCGAAACAAACAGGGGAGAGATACGGTAGAAACACAGGTCATCCAAGCTCTTATGTTGTATTGGCAGTTGATTTTTGTATGTCAAAGAACTATTTCCGGTCACTTTATTCAAAATAATTGCGAAACGGGCACCGGCAATTTTACATGTATATTGCAAACTCATTGTAATGATGTAACAAATAGAACGACGGCGGCAAGACTTGTTCCGATTATTTCGGAAGCCGACCAAACGGTGCACAGTCTAAATCGAACCGGGGATTAGGTAAACGTTTTACGCAAACTGTCAGAGAAGAACTAAAATTTGTTTGTAAAAATCCTAATATTTATGAGATCAGATATGCAGATATAAGAGCAATTCCGATAAGAAAGTTCCCTTACTTGATACTTTATTATGTAAATGAAAATGATAAAGAAATTGTTGTTATTTCTGTTTTTTATACAAGCAGAGACCCTGATATTTGGAAAAACAGAATAAAATAATATGCTTCTAAAACCCCGGCTCGTACAGATATAGCACTACAAAGCTGTTATAACATAATGAAAATTATAAAATCCCCAAGCAGCTCACATTAAGCATCTTACCAACTATTTTAATTTACCGTATCTCTAAACCCCAAACGAACCGGCAAGTGTCTTATAATTTGGTATTATTTTAAACAGCAATTGACACACCTGCTCGTTCCGGTGTGTAAATGCTCACGCATTTATGTAGGCAATGCTTGTCCCAGACTTGTTTCGGGAAGCCTACAGTTTATTAACGACATAGCTTGGAAGCTATGCCGAACGGCGTCCTACGTGGAACTGGCTTTTTTATATACTACGCCGGTCAGAGATTGTTTTAAAAATATTCATATTCGAATCTTTCGGTAGTATAATATTTCACTTTAATAAGAAGACCTTTTTCATTATACTTAAAGGTATAGGTTTCCATTTCAATACCGTTATTAATTCTGGAAAATTGTTTCAATTTCCCATCCTCAATTTTATATTTGCCGTATGTATAATTCCATTCATCTTTTTCAGAATTTGAAATTAATACCCATCCGTAAAATCTCTCTCTTTGGAATTCATTAAGGTAAACTGTAGTACTAACTCTATATATTTTTTCATTTCTATACCATTCTCTAATTTGCCTTTTCCCATTGTTTTCATAATAATCAATTAAATAGATAGTCCCGTCAGGATTAAACTTTGTTACTTTTGTTAGGTTATCATTTTCATAATATAACTCATACTTTGAAACTTCAAGCTTTGGTTTTTCTTTGTCTATATAATTAGTAAGATCTATACCGATGTCCTTCAATTCATTTAGTGCATCTATATTAGCTTCGTTATTTATTATTGTATCAACCATCATGATTAACTTACCGTCAGCGCTATATCCATAATAAGTTGTTACCTGCTTACCTCCGATAAACGGTTCCAGTCTATGTTTAATTTTTCTCCCTTCTTTATCAAAATATGTAGTTTCTACCAGTTTATCTTCATCGTACCATTTCCTAAATTTTACATTATTTTTCTTATATATACTATCAGGCTGAAACGTCCATTTTTCTTGAGAATAATTTAATAAAGGAAATAATATAAGTAATAAAAATATGTTGTGTTTCATTTTATCTGCTATTATGGAAAATTTTATAGATATATTAATTCTATTTTAATATTTGTGAATTTTTAAAAAAGTCAAAATCATTAGTTTTGATTTAATAAATCAATTGCTATTTATATTCAAATCAAAATGATTCAAAATTTTTAAATAATCAGACCGGATTTCAGTAATTTTAATCAATTTTAAAAACTTTGTATACCCAAAATCAGAAATAAATCCGCTAATGTATATTTCATCATTCGAAATAATTAAATCTACAATCTTACATTTTTTGTATTCTTTTTCATATGTATTAAATACAAGATTCGGAATTTTGTCATGTATTTCAACATCTCTTATTAATTGATATTTTCTGTCATTTTTATCAAATTCTTTAATTAGCTTTAAAGGTTTTTTATAATTATTATAATTTTTAATGTAGAAAATGGCTAAGTATAAAATATAGAATATAATGCAACCATACAGGGAAACATAATGGAATAAATCATTACCCTTCATTAATATATGAAATGTTGAACTAATTATTAATAGAAAAAAAAGAAATATTCCTGCAAAAATCCAATAAATAAAAAAAATAAAATTTAATTTAAAAATTGAAATAAAACTTCTTTTTCTATAATTTGTCATTTATGTTTTATTATGATTAAAACATACTTGTTTTGATTATTTTATTATTCTAAAATAAGATCAAATTTCTTTGCACTTTTTATTCTATTCGTACTTTGTTTTAATTTTGCCCAATTATAAGATTTGCTGACAAGTTCAATCATATCTGATGTCATACTAACATTAGCACCTGTCAGTAACAATCTTGCTGCGAGTGGAGTAACAA
>JAUVIG010000299.1 GCA_030592825.1 Chlorobiota bacterium
GTTTATCTCTATAGAGTAAAGTTTCGTGTTTCAATAACTAATTTCTTTTAAATCCTTAAAATGAGGCACTGTCAGGAAAGAGTTTATTATCTGATACTTAATAAATATATTAACATATTTTAACATTTTTATTTGCATCATAAAATAATTCCCTTACATTTGCAAACTCAAAATAAGAAAAAATAAGATGAAACGCACGATTCTACATAATTCAATATTCACATGTCCAAGATATGACATGGATGAATTATATTGCAGCTCGGGTGATTTCGATAATAAGAAATAATATACAATCATATATTGTAACAAACAGCCCGGGAAAATTTCTCGGGCTGTTTTTTTTTGAAGAAATTGACTTTCCAAGTTTCAAAATCCCCTTTAGGGGACAAAGGGGTAATACTTGGAAAGTCTAAAGAACTTCCTGAAAAGGAAGCAGCGAAAAAAACAGACGGTTTAAGACCTGATGAAAGTTTCTGTATAGCTTCATAGTATCATTTTCAACAGAATTTGATATGCTGCTTAACTTGATGTCTTTTTTCGCTTCGTCAATCTGTAGGTCAAGGGTTCGACTCCCTTTCTTGAATTGTGTTCGAGATAGCTCAGTAGGTTAGAGCAATAGATTAAATGGTAAACACTGATAAGTGTCAGGTTCGATCCCTGAAAACGGACTGCAAATCTGTTTTAAATGAAGAAAGTCGCTTCTAAAAACGGCAGCTGTAATGAAAGCACGATAATGTAAGATCGGTTCTGATGTCTTCGGATTGAGGAACAATCGTGATAAAACCTTGAAGAAAAAGGATACCGTTCAGTGAAGACGATTACTTTTTTGTACGGCAAGTTTGAACTGTTATGCTCTGAGCAGAAACAGATATGACAAACCAAACAAAGAACTGATTGTAAGGAACTGAACTGAATTTTGATTCCGTTTTTGAAAGATGATCTTGCATCTTCGGCTTTCTTAAAATTGTAAGTTATAACTTTAATATACCGTTAACGGTCTATTAAGTATCTGTCTATAATGTCAGTGTTTAGTTCAGAATGTTCGAGTTCGAGGCATCCGAAATGTTTATAATCAGGAGTTTACTTTTGTAAATGACTGATTATAAACATGAGGATAACGAAGAAATCTAATATTATGGACAAACACTATTTATTAATTTTAAAATGAGGAAAAATGAGGAAAGTAAGAATTAACACAGGTAAAATAGGATTGGTCTTTAAAAGAGACAATTATGATCGTGTTATCACCAAAGGTGTTTATTGGTTAAAAATTTCTGAAAAAGTCATAGAATATGATATGACTTCAGAATTTTATGCACCGGTAGATTTAAATATATCATTAAAAGATACCGTATTAAAAGAAAATTTGATCATACAAGAAGTAAAAGATAATGAGATTGTTTTAAAGTATGAAAACGGTAACTTTAAAGATGTATTAAAACCGGGAAGATATGCTTTCTGGAAAGGTGTAACCGATTACAAATTCATCACTGCTGATTTAAGCAAAATTGAGATCAATGAAGATATTGATAAAGCTGTTTTACAAAGCAAAGAATTATCTGAATTTGTAAGAGTTGTAAGTTTGGAACCGAAACAAAAAGCATTATTGTATGTAAACGGTAAATATGTCAAAATTTTAAATGAAGATGTATATTACTTCTGGAAAAATTCAGATACTGTTCATGCAGTAAAAGCCGATATAAGGCAATTGCAAATGGAGATTTCCGGACAAGAGATACTTACTAAAGACAAAGCAGCTTTAAGGATCAACTTTTATGTACAATACATAATCAGTGATATTGAAAAAGCTTATAATGAAACCAAAGATCATGAAAAACAATTGTATATTTTAGTACAATTGGCTTTGAGAGAATTTGTAGGTATGTTATCTTTGGATGAGATATTAGAAAAGAAAGAATCTGTTTCTGATTATGTTTTTAAGACTTTGAAAGAAAAAGTTGATGCAATAGGCGTTAAGATTATCGGAAGCGGAGTAAGAGATATTATCTTACCCGGAGAAGTGAAAGAGATCATGAATCATGTTTTAGTTGCTCAAAAAAGGGCACAAGCTAATATTATTACAAGAAGAGAGGAAACCGCTTCAACCAGAAGTTTGCTTAATACTGCAAAATTAATGGAAGATAACGACATGTTATTCAAGTTGAAAGAGATGGAATATGTTGAAAAAATTGCAGATAAGATCAGCAGTATTTCATTATCCGGCGGTAACGGGGTAATTGAACAGTTGAAAGATATCTTCTCAACAGGTAAATAGACGACTTTCCAAGTTTTAAAAATCCCCTTTAGGGGACAAAGGGGTAACACTTGGAAAGTCTTTAAATTCAAAAGCAATGAAAAAAGTAATATCAACAGAGAAAATTCCAATTAAATTATGGTTGGAAGATATTGAAGAAGCAGCATTGCAACAAGCACGTAATGTTGCATCATTACCCTTTGCATTTAAACATGTGGCAATTATGCCCGACAGTCATGTAGGATACGGTATGCCCATTGGCGGTGTTTTGGCGGCAAAAGGAGTCGTGGTTCCTAATGCGGTTGGTGTAGATATAGGTTGCGGAATGTGTGCGGCAAAAACATCTTTAACTGATATTTCTGATAAGTCATTAAAAACAATAATGGGAAAAATCAGAGAGTATGTTCCTGTAGGATTTAATCATCATAAGGAAAAGCAAAACACAAACTTTATGCCTTCCGATGAAAATATTATTAAAGGAGGTATTGTAGAATGTCAATTGCAATCAGCTCATAAGCAAGTAGGTACACTTGGCGGAGGAAACCATTTTATTGAGATACAAAAAGGTTCTGACGGCCATATTTGGATAATGATTCATTCCGGCAGCAGAAATCTCGGATTAAAAGTGGCTGATCATTACAATAAAATTGCAAAGCATATGAACAAATTGTGGAAAAGTGAAGTTCCCGCTTCATTTGACTTGGCATTTTTACCGATTGAGACACAAGATGCAAAAGATTATATGACAGAGATGAACTATTGCGTTGAGTTTGCTTTTTCAAATCGTAAATTAATGATGATCAATGTACAAAAAGCATTTGCCGAGGAATTCGGAGAAAAGTTTGCAGAGCTGGATTTTATCAATATTCCTCATAATTATGCACGTTGGGAAAATCACTATAATACAAATGTCATTGTTCACAGAAAAGGTGCAACAAGTGCGAAAGACGGAGAAATCGGGATTATTCCCGGATCGCAAGGGACTAAAAGTTATATTGTGAAAGGCAAAGGAAATCATGAAAGTTTCCAATCATGCTCACACGGTGCCGGAAGAATGATGGGACGTAAGCAAGCACAAAGAGTACTTGATCTGAAAACGGAAATTGAAAATCTTAATAAACAAGGAATCATTCATGCCGTAAGAAATAAAAAAGATTTGGATGAGGCTCCCGGTGCATATAAAAACATTGACATCGTTATGGAAAATCAAAAAGATCTTGTTGATATATTGATTGAATTAAAACCTTTGGCGGTTGTAAAAGGATAATCTATTAAAAAATTGTTGCATTGTTTTATTGTTACATTGCTCATTTGTTATATTGGTTTTAACAATGCAACAATTTAGCAATGTAACAATGGAACAATGAAACATTAATTTTATTCCTGCCAAATTCTCCTTTTTTCATAACGGTATATATTTTGAAAAGAAAAAGATAATTAAGTCTGAATTTATTCAATGTAGTATTCAGATATATGTGATAACAAAGAATTATAATAAAAAAACAAATAATAATGGGTTTCTTTAAAACACTTGAAATAAATGATGACAATGACAAAAAGTCAGGAGAATTAGAACCGACTGAAAACGTAAAATGTTTAATTATTGGTTCCGGACCTGCCGGCTATACAGCTGCAATCTATGCTGCAAGAGCAAATTTAAAACCGGTTATAATACAAGGTATGGAAGCCGGCGGGCAATTAACAACAACTACCGAAGTTGATAATTTTCCCGGCTATCCCGAAGGTGTTACAGGGCCTGTTATGATGGAAGATTTGAAAGCACAAGCTGAACGTTTCGGTACAGATGTACGTTGGGGTGAAGTTACGTCAGTTGATTTTTCTCAAAGGCCTTTCAAAGTGATTGTTGATAATAATAAGCCGTTCATTGCCGAAACTGTGATTATTGCAACCGGAGCAACAGCAAAATATCTTGGTTTGGAATCAGAGAAAAAATTCAGAGGTGCCGGTGTTTCTGCATGTGCAACTTGCGACGGCTTCTTTTATAAAGGACTGAAAGTTGCTGTTGTCGGAGGAGGTGATACTGCCGCAGAAGAAGCATCCTATCTTGCAGGTATTACAGAAAAGGTTTTTTTAATTATCAGAAAACCATATATGCGTGCATCCAAAGCCATGTTAAAACGTGTTGAAAATACGCCTAATATTGAAATATTATATGAACATAATACAAAAGAAATAACAGGAACTAATGTGGTTACAGGAGTAACTTTGATTAAACGCAAGGGAGAATCCGATGAAGAAGAAGTGAAAATTGATATTGACGGGTTCTTCTTGGCAATCGGTCATAAGCCTAATTCAGACATATTTAAAGATTATTTGGAAACAGACGATGTCGGTTATATTAAAACAATTCCCGGAACATCAAAAACAAATGTTGAAGGTGTGTTTGCAGCAGGTGATATTCAAGACTCTATATACCGACAAGCAGTAACTGCTGCCGCATCCGGATGTATGGCAGCTTTGGATGCTGAACGCTTTTTAGCAGAACAAGAATAAAATAATATATAAAATTTATTTAATAAAAGGCAGTTTTTTCAGCTGCCTTTTTGTATGCTGTCTTTTTAAAACAAATTGATTATAAATCTTCATTTATCAACTTTTAAAAGGATTCTGTCAATAAATTGGAACAATTTATCAATTCCGGCGTAAACATAATCAAATATAATATGTTATCAGACAAATATATAAACCGTATAGACGTATGACAGACAAATCTGTTTATAATGAAAAATTTATTTTTATAGTTGATTTTTTTCTCATACCTGATAAAAATTTGTTATAAAATATCTGTCAGTACAATTTGTTCAGTATAAATTAACTAAAAAATAATGAATCTAAAAATACTTATTTCATCAATAGTAA
>JAUVIG010000011.1 GCA_030592825.1 Chlorobiota bacterium
GCTACTTTAGGCAGCATTTTAACTTCACAACTTGATATCAGAATGGTTGATGTCGGAAGTGCTATGTTGGCTATGCACTCTATCAGAGAACTTCAAGGAGTTGATGACCACTATATGATGAAACAAGTTTTTGATGAATTTTATAAATAGTTATAATTTAAAAATATAAGTTTTCGGGGATTCTTGAAAAACCCGATTTTATCGGAAAATATCTGCTTTACATTGTTACATTGTTTCATTGCTGTATTTTAACAATGGAACAATGTATTTTCAAAATTTTGATAACATAACAAACACTGATTTTTTTATTTATTAAAAACATTGCTCAACGGGAATACCTTTTTCTTTTTCATTAAATATTGCGGATATTCCTTAGCTCCTAATCCTTTGAAAAAATCATCCGTTACAAAAGTTAATCCTGAAAAATCCAATGTTAACGCTTTTTCCGAATGTGTTTTAATATAATAATCAATTAAGCCGAATATGGCTTTCTTTTTTTTTGCTTCTTTGGTTTGTACGGCGTATATTATATAAGTTTTATAATGAGAACTGATAAATAATACGGCTGCCGATAATCTGTTTTTACTATTGAAGGCACCATATACTTCACCCAATTTTCTTCTTAAAGATACTGCCGATAATAATCTGATTTTATCTGCTTGTTTTTTATTTAATACTTTTGTTACTGTTGATAACAGTGCTAATCCGTTTGGTAATATTCCGGTATTATAAGATATTTTATTTTTTTCTGATAAACTTAATTGTTCAAGAAAGTAATCAGAATATGAATCTTTGATAGTTTGGTACGAACTTATTAAATCTAATTTAAAGGCTCTTTGCTCTTGAACTTTGAATTCGGAATTTATTAAATTAGGATTTCCTGTTTTAATTTCAACAGATCTGAAATTTGAAGGAATTTTTTGTAAAAAATCATTTATAATTTCTATATTGAATTCCTTTGCTTGATATATATTTGTTTTATTAAGAAAATCAGGATATAATACTTTGCTGAAAACGAAGTTCTTTTTAACGGGTAAAGGCATCACTGCATTATAATTTCCAAAAACTAATGCATCCCAAGTATTACATACAGAATCAAGATACCAAGAATAACCGAAAACATTTCCGTTGTGAGAACGTGATATACACCGATCCCACATTATGAAATCAATTTCATTGCTTTTTATATATTTAATATCCTGCATTTGATTAACTTAAATGACCTTCATCAGCAAAGCTGTAATAATTGGAATAAGACACAATAACATGATCCAGCAAAGGAATCTCAATAAACTGACACGCATTTACTAATTTCTTTGTTAAATTTATATCTGAATTACTCGGTTTTATATTTCCTGAAGGATGATTATGACAAACAATAATACCGGATGCAGTTTTTTCAATTGCTGCTTTAAGAATAATCTTAACATCAGTAACGGTTCCGGAAACTCCTCCTGCACTTATCTTTTTTTTATCAATGATTTTATTCGCTCTGTTCAGCATCAACAACCAAAATTCTTCATGAGGAAGATCACCCAATTTATGCCTGAATATTTCAAAAATATCGTTGCTGCTTTTAATTTGTTTTCTCTTGATAATTTCAGATATTTTTCTTCTTTTACCTATTTCCAAAGCTGCAATTATTGAAATTGCTTTAGCTTCACCAATACCTTTAAATTGTTGCAAATCATGAACAGAATATTTCCCCAACTCATTTAAATTATTTTCAGCAGATTGAAGTATTAATTTAGACAATTCAACGGCAGACATTTCTCTGTTTCCTGATCCTATCAGTATTGCAATTAATTCAGCATCTGACAAACTGTTAATCCCTTTTTTCAGAAGTTTTTCTCTGGGTCTGTCATCAGATGCCCAATTTTTTATTGACGTATTTTTAATATCTTGTACAATTCTCATTTTTTCTTGTTCTTTATTTAATTGTTTTATAACTCTTTACGAAATATCGACCAATTTATTTAATAAAACATTAAAAAATTTATGGATTTTTTATCATTTATACATCTATATATCAAACAACATAAACAAACAACTAATCTAAACTTTCTTTATTAATCTTTATTAAACTACAAGGAAAACAAATTAAGACTGTTCAAATGAACAGTCTTTTTTTATATTTCAATTCCAATTACTAAAACATCATCAACTTGAACAAAATCACCTTTCCAGTTTAAAAAAGCCTCTTGAATAATTTTTTTTTGATCTTTCATATTTTTGTGAGAAATTGAAAGAAGCAAACTTTTAAACCGTTTTGACATAAATTTTTTTCCGTAGGATTCATTTAATTGATCAGAAAATCCGTCAGTAAAAAAATAAATGATGTCTCCTTTCTTTATATTAAATTTTTGTTTTGAAAAAGGACTTTCTTTATGATATACTGAAACGGGTTGTCTGTCTGCTTTCAGTTTTATTAAATGTTTTTCTTGTGGGTTTTCGTGCAAACTATCAGATATAATATACGCAGAATTAAATGCTCCGGAGAAATATGCTTCACCTGATTTAATATTTATTGAACAAAGTGAAATATCCAATCCGTCTTTTTGTTCTCCAATTTCACCTTTCTGATTTAAAGATGTCTTTATTTTATCTCTTAAAATATTTAAAATTGTGTCTGTTTGTATATAGTCTTGACTAACAATTTCATTAAGATATGACATACCCAAGATGCTTATTAATGCTCCCGGAACTCCGTGTCCTGTGCTGTCAGCAACAGCAATAAAAATAGAATCGTTGATCTTTTTAGACCAGTAAAAATCACCACTTAAAACATTAGCCGGTTTATAAAAAATAAAATAATCCGAAAAATGAACTGTTACTTCATAAAAAGACGATAAAAGAACATTTTGAATATTTTCAGCATAATTAATACTGTCAGTAATGTTTTTATAAAGATTATTTAATTGCTTGTTTTTGTTTACTAAAGCTGAACCCGACCTCTTATTTTGCCTGTATAATCTGTAAAGAAAAAATAATAGAACCGTAATCAATACCAAAAGTAATAAAACAGAAATCAGAATAAGATATTGTTTTTTATTTTCCTTTTTTTGAATATTTATGACCTTATCTTTTAAAGTTTGGTTCTTTCTCAAAAGCTCATTTTCTTCTTCTTTTTTTTCTGATTCATATTTTATTCTTATTTCATTTATTTGATTTTGAACTTCTACACCGGAAATTGAATCTTTAGCTTGCATTGCTTTTAAAGAATATCCATAAGCATTTCTGTAATCATTGGTTTTTTCATATAATTCATAAAGTAATTTGTAAATGTTGGGAAGTTCTCTGTATTCACCAATTTTGTTAATATAATTTAAGCTGATAAAGTAAGATTCCTTTGCTTTTCCGTATTTATTTAATTTAAAATATGATCTGCCTAAAGCTTGATAAAGAAAAATTAAACCTGAATAATATTTATACTTCTTCTCTGTACTAATTGCTTGTTTATAGTATTCAATTGCTTTCTTATAATAGTTTTGCATCTCATAAGTTTCTCCGATATTCCCTAATTCAATGGATGCCTCTAATTCTTTATCAACACTTTTATATAGTTTGTGAGCTTCAAGATAAAATTTTCGTGCATGAGCATAATACGATTTATAAAACTTTATTGCCCCTTTCTTTTCATAAACATTTGCCAGTCCCGATACATCATTTAATAGTTTGTATGTAATTAAAATTTCATCAAATATTTCTTCGGCTCTGTCATAATTACCAATATCAATATAAACAATTCCCAGATTTCCCTTTGTTATAACAGCATTTTCTGTATCTCCAATGCTTTCAAATATTTTAACCGCTTCTGTTCCGAAATAAACAGCTTCATCGAATTTCCCTTTACGCCAGTAGTTTTTTGAAAAACCTTGAAATGCTGTTCCTTTAAAATCAGCATCATGAATTTTATCCGATATTGTGTATATCAAATTGTAATATTCTAAACTATTATCATATTTTGAATTTAAATAATGAAACTCTGCAAATAAATATAGAAACCTTAATTCATTACGTTTATTCTTATCCTTTTTTGAATTTTCCAACCCTTTTCCGGCATAAAACAAAAATTTGTCATAATTCCTTATGTGTAAATACTCTTGCGAAATTGCATAAAGAATTTCGTTTTCAGATTCAGAACTATTATATTCATTCAAAAGAGAATCAAGCCTTTCGTTCTGAGAAAACAAGAATAAAATATTTGAAAAGAGAATTAAAAATAATATGGATAATCTTCTAATCATTTTCTGACTTTAAGAAGCATAAATATAAGCATTTTATCAAAATACTATCACTTACTGTAAGAATTGTTTAATTTCTTCAATTAATCTTTCTTTATTATCTATATGAATATTATGTTCGGAGTTTTGAATAACTTTAACAGATGAATCGGGAAAGTTTCTTTTTATTAATATATAATCCTCATCTGAATAATAAGGCGACTCTTTTCCGAAAATAAACAAAGATTTTATTTTATCGGATTTTTCAGAGATTTCAATTTCACCTGCAATATGTTCAATATTATCAATTAAAACTTCTAAATTTAATTTCCATGAAAATGATTTATCAGCATTTCTTTTTATGTTTTTCTGAATTATTTGATTAATAAATTCATCTCCGAATTTTTTATTCGATGCACTAAATACTTCTTCTCGATCTTTAATGTTTTTAATATCAAAATCTTTCATGAAATTCAGAAGTTCTTTGTGATTTAATGCTTTTCCGGAAATGTTTTTATTATTCAAATATGAACGCGGTGAAATATCAATGACAATAATACTCTCGGCTAAATCAGGGAAAATACAGGCAAAATTCATCACCAATTTTCCTCCCATTGAATGTCCGATTAATGTTGCTTTTGTGATTTTCTGAGATGACATGAATTCTTTTATATCTGATCTCATAGCATTATAGTTATGCTCCTCACTGTGAGGTGATTGACCGTGATTTCTGATATCCGGCAAATATACTTTATGGGTTTTTAAAAAAGATTTGCCGACAGGAATCCAATTGTCGGACATTCCGAGAAATCCGTGAATAAAGATCAAAGGCGGCCCGACACCATATTCTCTGTAAAATAATTTCATCAATTAAACATCTTTAAAGCTGCGTTCGATTTCATTTGACAAGCTTTCCAAAACTTCGTTAAAAGTGGGCATTCCGTCAATGACACAGACTTCATGATTTTCTTTATATTTTTCGATAACCGGAATCGTTTTTTCTTTATGTTCTTGAAGTCGTTTCACGATCTTATCTGCTCCTTTATCATATGGCATACAAGCATCAGTCTTACTTCTTTGATCTAATCTTTTTATTAACTCTAATGTATCAACTTCAATTTCAAAAATTTTAGCAATGTATGAATCATGTTTTTTTAAAATCCCGTCTAAAATATATGACTGCACCAAAGTTCGCGGAAATCCTTTAAATATAAACCCTTTTACATCTTTAGATTCTTCAATTTTTTTCTCAATTAAAGGGACTACAATATCATCAGGAACTAATTTTCCGCTGTCATATAAATCCTTAATCTTTTTTCCGGTTTCTGTTCCGGCATCAATTTCCCCTTCAAGCATTGCACCCGTAGCCACAAATTCTAAATTGTACTTTTCTGCCAAAGCCTTTCCCAACGAACCTCTGCCCGATCCCGGATATCCGAACATTACAATATTCAACAGTTTTTTACTTAATCTCACATTAATTAACTTTTCAATATCTTCGGTAACTTTGTTTATAGATTGCAGCCCGTTAACTGCAAAATAATTCCCTCTCTCTTTATAAAAATTCAATACCGGCAATGTCTTTTGCTTATATTCATTTAATCTGTTTTTGATTACTGTTTCATTATCATCACTTCTGCCTGAAGTTTTACCTCTGTTTAACAATCTTTTTACAGATTCATCTTCAGGAACTTCTATGCAGATCAAACAATCAAGATTAGAATTTAGTTTTATCATTAATCCTTCAAGAATGTATGCCTGAATATATGTTCTCGGAAAACCGTCAAATAAAAAACCGTTTGCTTCCGAATTAGATTTAATCGTCTTTTCAATAATCTGAACAATAATTTCATCCGACACCAAACCTCCTTCTGCAATAATACTTTTTGCTTCTAATCCAAGCTTTGTTTCTGCGGCAAGTTCCTTTCTTAAAAGATCTCCGGTAGAGATATAAAATAAGTTGTATTTTTTAATCAAAAATTCCGATTGTGTCCCTTTTCCCGCTCCGGGAGGTCCGAATAATGCGATGTTTAACATGTTTTATTTTTTAGAAGTTGATTTATTTCCTTTTTTTTATTGCTCTAATTTACAAATTTTATTCGATTTATAAAATATCAACGTATTGACTGTTTTAAATTCATTTTTATTAACTCATTGATATTTTTATCAATTACTTGTTTTAAATATTTTTCGTCACTATAGATATTTTCTCATCTCCAAAAGTATAAACTTTATCAGTATTATAAAACTTCCGTAAAAACAGTATCTTTGTACGATGCAACAATTAACACTAAATAAATTAAAATATTACAATCTATTTTCTGATAAAATTAACAAGCTGATCTTAAGAGCTTTATTTATCTCAAAGTCAAAAATTAAAATCTTTTTAAAAACCGGTTTGCTACAGAATGCGTCAATACAATTATACAATCACCATAAAGAACAAATTACAAACTTCGATATTATTTCTTCGGATGTTCAAAATATAATTACACTAAAAGGAACCTTTGAACCGGATGCAAATTACATTCTTAAAATCAATAACGAACAAGCACATGTTATTCTTAATCCTGAAGTTAACGGAATTTTAGATACCTATTATTATTCAGATAGTATTGATTTTGGAGTTTCACTTAAAAATAATTCTGCAGATTTCAAATTATGGTCACCACCTGCAGTTCGGATTGAACTTTTGCTTTTTGACAGAAATCAAAATAAAATAATTATATCAAAACCTTTTTTATTCAACAATATAAAACCGGGAATATGGGAATATAATTTAAATCCCAAAGATATCGGATTAAAAACTTTAGAGGGAATTTATTATCAATACAAAATATCTGCCTACTGTAAAGAAAAAATTGCTCTTGACCCTTATGCTGTGTCAATGGCTGTTTTCGATTCCGCTTCTGATGATAAAATCGGTAAAGGAGCAATCATAAACATCAAATCAAACAAAGCAAATCCCCTCGGGTTTAAAAGGGTTTACAGCAATTACAAATTTATTGCAAATGATTTGGATATTATTGTTTATGAAATAAACATCCGAGATTTTACTATTCAGCCGAGTACTGTTGATGAAAAAGTTGCCGGAACTTTTAAAGGATTAATTCAGAAGATTAATTATTTGAAAGAACTCGGTATTACACATGTTCAATTGATGCCGGTAAATAAGGCATATACACAAAATGAACTTGACAGAACTTATACAGGAAAATCGGCAAAAGAAAGCAATTATAATTGGGGTTACGACCCGATGAACTATTTTACTCTTGAAGGCAGATACTCAACAAATCCTGAAAATCCTTACACCCGCATTTATGAATTTAAGGAAATGGTTCAAGCCTTGCATAATGCAGGAATCGGTGTCATCCTTGATG
Source organism: Chlorobiota bacterium (assembly GCA_030592825.1). Taxonomy (GTDB): domain Bacteria; phylum Bacteroidota; class Bacteroidia; order Bacteroidales; family JAADGE01; genus JAADGE01. Next base: position 7,604 of record JAUVIG010000011.1, read on the forward strand.
TTGTTTTTAATCATACCTATATAGCAGATACCTTTGAAAATATCGCTCCCGGCTGTTATTACCGATTGACCGATGATTATAGAATTTCCGGACATACCGGAGCCGGAGCAAGCATTGAAAGCAGACGAAAACAAATTCGAAAATTTATTATTGATGTTCTTAAATTTTATGTAAAGGAATATCATATTGACGGCTTTCGTTTTGATTTAATGAGCTTTACAGATAAAGAAACTATAAGACGAATTCGTAAAGAAGTCGGCTTAACATACAATCCAAACAACGAAAATGAGCTTATTCTGCAAGGTGAAGCATGGAACTTTACCGATTTGAAAAAGGATGCAGTTATTAAAACCGATTTTGAATCTTTAAATATCGGTATTTTTAATGATTCTTCCAGGGATTCAGTTGCAGGAAACGGACATTATCCCGGATTTGTTCAAGGAAATATTCAAGAATCTTCTCGTTTGGTTTCGGCAATAATCGGCGGAATAGACACCTATGATTCGGAATGTTTGCCTTTTAATAAAGATGTTTTTTTTGACTCATATAATCTCTTTGCAAAAGAGCCGGGTGATTGTTTGAACTTTTTGTCTGTTCACGATGGTTTGACATTGTGGGATAAAATCAACCTTAGTGTGAAAGATGCAAGCAAAAAAGAACGACTGCAACTGATGAAATTTGCATATTCAATTCTAATGACATCGCAGGGAAAAATTATTTTGCACAGCGGTGATGAAATTTTAAGAACAAAACCTTTAGCAGATTATGATAAAGAAAGGCACAGAGCGTTAACATCCGATAATATTGATACCGAATCGGATTCAAAATATTTTCATGGAAATTCATATTGCTCAAATGATTATACAAATATGTTTCGGTGGGACAGATTAAGCAATGATTATTCTGAATTTGCAAAAGAATTATTTGACTACTGTAAAGGTTTAATACTAATGAGAAGAAGTATTCCTTCTTTCAGATATTCAAAATCGGAAAGTGTTATTAAAGGTTTAAAATTTATTTCTTTCAATTCTCAAAATTCACATTCATATTTCCACACATTTAAAAATTTGAATATAAAAAAACTAACAATTAAATTCAAAAACGGTAAACCGAATGAGAAGTTATTTTTAATAGGTGAGGTACACAAAAACTCGGATAATCCTTTAAACAATAATTATTATGTTAATTTTAATGATATCGGTATTGCTGAAATAACTTTTTCAAGAGAGCAAATCAATAATTTTGACTTGAATAAATGGGATAAAAGCAGAAATCTGAATATCAAATTAGTCAAAACAACCAAAGAATGGAATTATCCTGAAAAATCATATACAACTTTCGGATATAACTCAATAAGCCCTGAAAGTATTAATGAACATTTTGAAACTGAAATTGACTTGAATATAAGAGATTTTAAGATAATTAATACTAACAATCAATCAATAAGCAACAATATTGCTTACACTCTTAATAATACAATTGAAAAAGATATTTCAGAAAATTTTACAAAAGTTGATTTCAAACAAATAGTAGTAATTCACAATCCTGATGAGAACAAAGTGAAAGCAGTATTTAAAAACTTGAACCTTAAGAAATACTTTGTAATTGCCGACGGTAATAAAGCCGGAATAACAAAACTCACAGAAACAGAAGTTATAATAGAAGATAATTACGTTTTGGTTCCGAGAAAAAGTACTGCAGTTATTACTTGTTTATAATTATTTTTTAAAATATTAACGAACTGCAATATTATAATTTCCGTAACGTTATAATTAATCAAGAAAGTAACATTTCAAAATATTTTTTTTGTTTTAATAATTTATAGTAATTTTGAATCCTTAAAAGATAAATATAATTTTATATAACAGCTATGAAAAAACTTATTTACCTTATTTTATTGTTCTTAATTCCTTTAATAACTGATGCCCAAAGATGGAAACATGAAAGGCTTTCAGCATTTGCATCTATTGGCAACAGCTACTTTTTAGGTGACCTCGGAGGAGGCAGTAAAGACGGATCGCATTATTTTAGTGTAAGAGATATTGATTGGAAATTAACACGCCCTGCATTTCAAGCAGGTGTGAGGTATCGTTTAACAAGAGATTTAGCTGTTAAACCAACAGTTACTTATGCTCGCCTAAAAGCTGATGATGCTCTGTCAGGGAGTCTGGGAAGACAATCAAGGAACTTGCATTTCAGAACAAATCTTTGGGAATTAGGTGCTCAATTTGAATATTATCTCATAAAAGAAAAGCATATAGGAAGATATACTTTCTCAAGTTATAAAGGTATTAATAGAATTAGTGCATATGTATCCCTCGGAGGCGGTGGGTTTTATTTTAATCCGAAATCCGAAACACTCAGAGATAATAAAGATTGGAGAGATTTAAGACCAATGCAAAATGAAGGTGTATCATATGGTACGTTTGCCGGATATATGAGTATTGGTATAGGAATGAAATATAACCTAACTGACAGATGGGCTATTGGTTTAGATATTTCAAACCGCTATACGACTACTGACTATTTGGATGATGCTCATGATACATATTCAGGTAAAGATAATGGTTTTGCAGACAGGCATTTTGATATCATATATGATGAAGATATGGTTCCGATTGACATTGGAGACAGAGGAGATCTTTATCCGGAAGGAAGAACAATGAGGGGAGACCCTTCATATAATGATGCATACTTATTTACATTAATAACCTGCTATTATAAAATAAACAGCGTGTTTAGTATGCCTAAATATTAATCACATTTATTTTCAGAGAAACAAAAGAATTAATGAATTGTTTCACTTATACACAATGTTTTATTTTAAAAACAGTTAATGTATAAAAGTGAAACTTTTTTTTGACCAAAATTTAATTTAAGATCAGTGAAGAAAAGCCTGTTTATTATAGTAATTATTTTCACAGCAATTAATTCATTTGCTCAAAAATTTAATATTGAACCCGGAATAACAATCGGAAGCTCATATTACCTTGGAGATATTAATCATACAAAGCAATTTTACTCTCCCGGTTTGACTATAGGTCTTGCATTCAGGCATTCTTTTAATGAATATTATGCTGTTAGATTAAATATTCTTAAAGCTAAAATATCCGGCAATGATGCTGATTTCCCAAGCATATATCAACAAATCAGAGCACATGCATTTGTTAATAATATATACGAAATAGGACTTCAAACAGAATTTAATTTTTTGGAATTTAATTCAAGAGTAAGAAAAAGTTCAGCTCCATACATCACTGCGGGTTTAGCTCTTGCTATGTCAAATTCTTTTCAAACATTTTCACTTGCTATACCTATGGGTGTCGGTTATAAATACTCTATATCTAAAAGACTAAGCATAAGTGCTGAATGGGTATTCAGAAATACAACTACAGATAAGTTGGATCTACTGCTTCCTGCAGATCCATCCTCAAAACAATTAACCAAGATAAAAAATGCCGACTGGTATTCTATAGCCGGCTTAACAATCACTTATAATTTTGCAAGTAATAAAATGTGGTGCCCAGCCTACCCAAAACATAATGAACACTACGGACCAAAAAAATAATATTGATAAACAAAACCTGCCTCAACATGTTGCCATTATCATGGACGGAAACGGAAGATGGGCAAAACAAAGAGGGAATAAGAGGATATTCGGACACAAGAATGGGGTTCAATCTGTTAGAAGTGTAGTAGAAGCTGCCGGAGAAATTGGCATTAAATATCTCACACTTTATGCTTTCTCTACTGAAAATTGGAAAAGACCAAAATTAGAAGTGAATGCTCTAATGTCTCTTTTTATATCTGCCGTTAAAAATGAGACTAAAAATCTGATGAAAAATAATGTCAGGATGAAAGCAATCGGGAACCTGACAAATTTACCGAGTAATGTTCAAAATAATTTAAACGAAATTATTAATATAACGAAAAATAATACAGGCCTGACATTAATACTTGCATTAAGTTACAGTTCAAGGCAAGAAATTAAAGATACTATTATTAATATATCAAAAGAAGTAATTGATAATAAAATCTCTATTGATGATATAAACGAAAATTTAGTTTCGAGCCGGCTTCAAACATCTGAATTCCCGGATCCTGAACTCTTGATAAGAACAAGCGGAGAATTTAGGATAAGTAATTTTTTATTATGGCAAATTTCATACTCCGAATTGTATTTCACTGATATTTTATGGCCTGATTTTACTAAAGAGCATTTTTTTAAAGCAATTTATAATTATCAACAAAGAGAAAGAAGATTCGGAAAAATAACAGAGCAAACAAAATCAAACAAAACATAACTTCATATGATATATTCAGTTTATTCCTTAGCTGAAATTAAAAACTAATATTATATTTGCAAAAAAAAATTTAATTGTAACAATATATTGATTTGTACGTTTTATGAAAGTTAAATTAAACAGAAAATATTTCCTGATGATAAAAAAAATATTCCTTTCAGTATTACTAATCTTTTTTTTCGGAATTACCTTCAGTCAAATTGAAATTGATTATGAAAACCCCGAAGAATATGAAATTGCCGGAATTCAAACAAGGGGTATAAAATATCTTGACCATACTGCATTAATCCAAGTTTCCGGTTTATCAGCAGGAAAAAAAATCATGATTCCGGGAGATGACATTACCGGTGCCGTTAAAAAACTTTGGGATCAAAAAATGTTTTCTGATGTACAGATTAATGCATTAAAAACAGAAGGTAATAAAATATGGTTAGAAATATATTTAGAAGAAAGACCTCGTTTATCTCATGTAAAATATTTCGGTATCAAAAATTCTGATCAAGAAGAGCTAAATGAAAAATTGGGACTTATAAGAGGCAGACAAATAACAGAAAACACTCTTGTATTATCAAAAAATATTATCAAAGATTTCTATGCTGAAAAAGGATTCTCAAAAACAAAAGTCAGGATTTTTAAAAAACAAGATACAACATACCAAAATGCAATAACATTAAATATTTACATCGACAAACAGAAAAAAACAAAAATAGAAAATTTACAACTGGATGGGATCACTATATTTACTGTAAGAAAACTAAAATGGTTTAAAATAAAAGATACAAAAGAAAAACGTTGGTACGGACTTTTTAAACCTTCAAAATATATTGAAGAAAAATATGAAGACGATAAGAAAAAAATAATTGCAGAATATAACAAAGAAGGATACAGAGATGCAAAAATTATTAAAGATTCTGTTTATAATGCAAACGAACGAAATGTAAATATTTATATAAAAATTGATGAAGGAAAACAATATTTTTTCAGAGATATTAAGTGGGTTGGTAACAAAAAATATCAAACAGAATTTCTGGAAAAAAAGTTGCAAATTAAGAAAGGAGATATATATAACAGAGAAAAATTAGACAACAGATTGACGATTGATGAAGATGCTATAGGAAATATATACATGGACAACGGTTATTTATTTTTTAATATAAGAACTATAGAGAAAAAAATTGAAAACGATTCTATTGATATAGAATTGAGAATGTATGAAGGCCCTAAAGCCAGAATTAATAAAGTAATCATCAAAGGTAATGACCGAACCAACGATAATGTAATCAGAAGAGAATTATATACTGTACCCGGAGAACTGTTCAGCAAAAGCGATATAATCAGATCAATCAGAGAGTTAGCAACATTAGGACATTTCGATCCCGAACAAATTGTTCCTACACCTATTCCAAATCCTGCAAACGGAACAGTTGATATTGAGTATTCATTAGTAGAAAGGGGTAACGACAGAGTAGAGATATCAGGTGGTTGGGGTGCAGGTATGTTAGTAGGACGACTTGGATTGTCTTTTAATAACTTCTCAATTCAAAACATTTTTGAAAAGGTATCATGGCGTCCTTTACCAACCGGAGACGGTCAAAAACTCTCAATTAGTGCTCAAACTAACGGTTCTGCATATCAATACTACAGTATCTCTTTCCAAGAACCTTGGTTGGGTGGGAAGAAACCCAATTCTTTATCTGTATCTATATACTATAATATTCAAACCAACAGATCATATTACAATCCGAATCCTGAAAATCTCGAAAAAGCCAGAGTTATTGGGTCTTCGATTGGTTTTGGAAGAAGATTAAAATGGCCTGATAATTATTTTACACTTTATCACTCAATAGGGTACCAGAAGTATATCCTTGATGATTGGAAATATCGTTCTTATATTAGAAATGTAAGTGACGGTAGTTATAACAGCATAACTTTCAGTACTGTTTTCGGAAGAAATTCTGTTGACAATCCGTTATATTCAAGACGCGGATCTGATATTTCATTAGGAGTTGAGCTTACTCCGCCTCTTTCATTGTTTAATGATAAAAATTACAGTGATATGACTAATCAAGAAAAATATAAATGGATTGAATATCATAAATGGACATTTAAGGCAAGATGGTTTACACAAATATGGGGAGATCTTGTTTTCCATACAAAAATTGAATTCGGTTCCTTAGCTTACTATAATAAAGATATCGGATATTCACCTTTAGGAGGATACAGCTTGGGAGGAAGCGGAATGTCTTATTATTCATACGGTGTTGATATTATTGGACTTCGCGGTTATGATGACGGTAATTTAACACCCTCAGCAGGAGGAAATATTTATACAAAATATACTATGGAATTGAGATATCCTGTTGTATTAGGTGAAAGTGCAACTGTTTTCGGATTAATATATACAGATGCCGGAAATGCTTGGAGCGATACCAAAACTTTTAACATTTTCAATATCAAACGTTCTGCCGGAGTCGGTGTGAGGATATTCCTGCCTATGCTGGGACAACTTGGATTTGATTGGGGTTACGGTTTTGACAGCCAACCGGGTGAAGCCGGACCTCACGGTAGTGAATTCCACTTTACAATGGGACAACAATTTTAATTTTTAAAAACAATAATATTTATTTGCATCATTTTTGTATCTAATATAATAAAACATGCTTAAACCTAAAATGAGCGATTATGTGTTCGCCTAAGGCGGATTTATAATCGTTCAATTTAGGTTAAACTCAATAACAAACATACAAATTATTAATTTTTAAACATTAGAGAAATGAAAAAATCAATCGTATCATTATTACTGATCATAACGTTTTCGTTACCCACATTTTCGCAAAAAAATGCATATGTAGATACTGAATATATTTTAAGCAAAATACCTGCTTATGAAAATGCTCAAAATAAATTAGACGAAATTTCAAAAGAATGGCAAAAAGAAATTGAAAATAAATACAAAGAAGTAGAGCAAAAATACAAGGAATATCAAACTGAATCTGCATTATTGTCTTCTGAAATGAAAAGCCAAAGAGAAGATGAGATAATCAATTTAGAACAAGAAGCTAATGAATTAAAAGATAAATATTTCGGAAATGAAGGAGAACTTTACAATAAACGTAAAGAACTTGTAAAACCAATTCAAGATGAAGTATATAATGCTATTAAAGAAATTGCAACCGAAGGTAATTACGGTTTCATCTTTGATAAATCAGCCGATATGTCATTAATTTATACTGACCCTAAATATGATATCAGTGATGACATTCTCAAAAAATTAGGTTATAATTAACAAAACATAATATAACAGAAGAAACTTCCGGTAATTTATAATTTTTTTATAAATAAAGCAAAGATAGTTTTTTACGGGAGTTACTGTCTTTACTTTGATAAACAATAAATAAACACAAATGAAAGTATTATTAAGATTAAGTATTGTAGTGTTTTTTTTAACAACAGCATTCGGAACTGTTTCTGCACAGAAATTAAAATTCGGTCATACCAACTCACAGAAATTAGTTGAAGAAATGCCTGAAACTAAAAAAGCAAGGGAAGAACTTCAAAAAATAACAGATAAACATAAAAAACGCTTTGAAGAAATGCAAGCTGAATATCAGCAGAAATATACTGAAATTCTTGAAAACAGTGAATTAGCAGACGAAAGCGCGGAAAAATGGGATGAGTTGACAATGGAAGATAAACAAGCTGAATTCATGAGTTTACAACAAAGAATACAAGCTTATGAACAAAATGCATCAGAAAAAATTAATCAAAAACAAATAGAATTGTTTACTCCCATAACGGAAAAGGTTCAAAATGCGATTAAAGCCGTTGCAGAAGAAGAAGAATTTATTTATATTTTTGACGAATCAACTTTGTTGTATTTCTCAAAAACTCAAAGTATAGATGTAACTGATAAAATTAAAAAGAAACTTGCACCTGCAAACGAGTAATTGATAAGTTAATTATACAAATAAACCTGCAATTTTGAAGGATCTTGCAGTTTATAATTAATTGTTGCATTGCTTCATTGTTAAATTGTTGTTTTTTAACAATGAAGCAATTTAGCTATGTAACAATATTTGCTTCATTGAATTATTCCCGACATAAGTCGGTTTTTTAATTAGTTAAAGCCTGTTTTATGAATTTATCTCCCAAACAAACTATAGGAATTTTTGATTCGGGTGCAGGCGGACTTACTGTTGCCGCAGCCGTTAAGAACTTATTACCAAACGAAAAAATTATTTATTTTGGTGATACAGCACATCTTCCGTACGGAGATAAATCAAAGGAAACCGTTAAAAATTATTCGATCAGAATTACCGACTTCCTTCTTGAAAAACAATGTAAAATCATTTTAATTGCTTGTAATACTGCATCGGCAGCTGCTTATGAAGCCGTAAAAGAAAAAGCCGGAGAAAACGCAATAGTTATTAATGTAATTGATCCGGCAACCGAATTTGTTGCTCAAAACAGCGATTTTAAAAAAGTTGGTGTTATCGGTACCAAAGGAACTATATCAAGCGGAACTTACACAAAAAAAATCAAATTGTTTAATGATAATATTGATGTTGTTTCATTGCAAACACCACTGCTTGTACCGATGATTGAAGAAGGGTTTATTTATGATAATATCAGTAATGCCATTATCAAAGAATATTTATCAAATGAAAAATTAAACGGAATTGACGGACTGATTCTCGCTTGTACACACTACCCCATTATCAAAAATCAAATTCGAAAATTCTATAACTTTAAAACAACAGTAATTGACTCCTCTGTTGTTACAGCAAAAAAATTGAAAGAAGTTTTAATTCAGCATAAACTCCTAAATACAGAAAACCATATCCCTGAACATGAATTTTTTGTATCCGATTATACAGACTTCTTTGAAACCCTTGCCGAGATGTTTTTTGACGATAAAGTTAATCTGCAGAAGAAGTATCTTTAATATTTCTTTTCTGCACTAACTTATTTGGAATATTTTTATATCAAGGAAAATATTTATTATCTTTCGAGTATCAAAGTAAATAAGCATTACACACTTTAAGGCATATATTGCAACACATCATTTAAAACTAAGGTGCAGAAATATCTAAAGAAGTTCCGTGAAACTAATTGCTTGGACATAAAAACATCAAGACAACATCAGGTTACACGCATGTAACCAAAAAGGAATTGAAAAAGATAAAAAGCCCTTTAGACAATATAAATTTATCTAAAGATAACAACAATGAAACAACACCTGTCAAACCACCATAGATGTATAAACATGTCTTTTTGGTATAACATATAGAAATGTGCCAATAGATCGTGTTTGCACACCTGATAAGTCAAACAATGCAGTTAGTAATTTCATACAACATGCTGTAACACTGATAGATAAAAAACTACAAGTGAATTATAAAATAGTATGTTGGTGTAATACACAAACGTTAGTGGCAATCACAAATACAGAAAAATAGAAATAAAGCACTACCTTTGCAATTAAAATAACAAATGAGGGATACCAAAAACTTAGAAAATAATGCATTAAAATTTTGGCCAAGAGAGATAGCTGCACAAGAACGAAATTCAAGTATAATTCCAAAACTTATTGAAACACAAGATAAGTTCATAAGTCTATTGAATTTTGCTGATGCCAATCCTTTTGCATGGAAAGAAGCATTACAAACTACAAAGTCCTTACCTGCAAATCTTTTTTTAAAGCACTTAATTGTGCTTTCCGATATTGGTGGAGAAAAATTAATGAGATTTAAACACGAACTACCCAATATTTTTGAAAATGATATAATGAAATTTACTTGGCAAAGAAAATGCTATAATTACAAATTTCAAACATTATCCGAAAAGAAAACATGGAATAATAAAAATTTACTTGTTGACGGTGATAGTATTTCTGTACAATCAGAATTAGTGCCAATTACTGAAGATGTTTGTAACCTAATTTTATTCGGGGGATTTTCTATAAATCCGACTATACCACCGGATATTATTGAGAAATGTACAATTGGTGCTTTATTAGGAAAAAAAGATGAACTATCTACTTTTGTAAAGCAAAGATACATTTGGGTTAGCAGAATTACCGGTGGGGCAACAGCTAATAAGTTAGGACAACTCGCTCAAAATTATGTACAAAACTATTTAGAAGAAAAATTACCAAATTGGCGAATAAATAAAGACCAACTTCCTAATGTTAGTCAAAATGAACGAACTTCATTATCTGTTGATATAATAGCCTATCCCCCAAAGGCAAATTTTGCGGAATAGAAGTCAGTTTTCAAGTTACCACCAACAGTACAATAGAAAGAAAAGCAGGTCAAGCACAAGCTCGTCAAGAATTATTGCATAAACAAGGACATAAAATCGCTTATGTTATTGACGGTGCCGGCAATTTTGAAAGAAAATCTGCATTAACAACAATCTGTCAATACAGTGATTGCACAGTATCATTCAAAGATGCTGAATTAAACCGATTAATTAAGTTCTTAAAAAAAACAGATAAGTAAAACATGGCACATTTAAGTGAATATACCAATCGACTGGAATTAATCCACACCAACAATACTCTCACACAACAATTTACTGAAAACGATGTTTGGTTTATTAATTTACCGTATTATGAACAGAAATATAACATTCCTGCCTCTATTTTATACATGGAATTAAACTCTTTTATTGAGAAAGCTAATAAAAATGCAACAATAATAATTTTAAGTTCACCAATATTTGCGGCTGATTTTTTGAGTGGCTTATCACCATTTGCAAATTTAAAACTATGGGTTTCTATTAAACTAAAAAAAACGTTGAAATTTGAAAGCAAACTACCTCAACATCATATGGCGTTAATTGTCCTCACTAAATATCAAAAGAGCTTGCAACACACAAAAACAAGAATTGGATATACTTATTGCCCGTCATGTGAGCGAACGACAAAGGATTACGGAGGGAAAAAACATCTTTACCACGAATTTGGAACATTAATGTCAGATGTATGGCGAGATATTACAATAAATACAAATGAATATCCGGAAGTAATAATTAACAGAATACAAGATTTATTTGGAATAAAGCCATATAAAAAGCTTAATATAATTGATTTAAGAGCAGCTTATAAAGCAATAAATCAAAATTATAGAATAAAAAAAGTTGAACAACCCACAAACAAAATTGATAGCTCACTCTTGATTAATGGTGATTGTTTAACAAAACTTAAAAGAATCCCATCAAATAGCATTGACTTTTGTTTTGCTGATCCACCCTATAACATAAAAAAGAAATATCAGAACTGGAATGACGACATTAATATCAGAGAATATTTCGATTGGTGTGATAAATGGTTGAGTGAATTAGCAAGAATTATTAAACCAGGGAAAATTGTTGCAATATTAAATATTCCACAATGGACAATACGACATTATAAACATCTGATAAAAGAACTTGATTTTTATGATTGGATTGTTTGGGAAGGATTGAGTTTACCCGTTAGAATGATAATGCCCGCACATTATTCCATTGTTTGTTTTTCCAAAGGGAAACCAAAAAACATACCGGTTTTTACCAGAGAAAAACATTCTATTATAGAATATCAATCATTAAATACTATAAAAGAATTTTATTGTTCAAGAGCAAATTGTATAAAGAAACGAGGAAAACAGAAGATTAAAGACCAAGAATATGCTACAAATCTATGGTGGGATATTCATCGTTTAAAGCACAATAGCAAAAGGGTTGACCATCCAACACAATTACCGCCTAAATTCATGCAACGCCTTATTTCTTTGTTTACTTATGAAGGCGATATAGTATTAGACCCTTTCAACGGTTCAGGAACAACAACACTTGTGGCAGAACAATTAAAACGTAAGTACATTGGAATTGAACTCTCTGAATATTATTATGAAATAAGCCAAAATAGGCATATGGAACTTAAAGGCGGTATTGACCCATTTCGAAAAAATGATAAAGTTCCAAAAGCTAAAAATAGTTATGTAGTAAGATTAAAAAAACAGACTTATGAAGTTGATAAGAAAACTTTGCAACTTGAAGTTAAACAAATAGCTAACAAAATCGGAAAGATACCAAATCGAAGTGAAATAAAAGAATTAAGTAAATATCCTATTAAATATTTTGATAATTATTTCATTAATTGGAGTGAAGTAACAGCCGCAGCTCGAACAACAGGAATGCAACAGGTTGAAAACAAAAAACAATATGAAATGATGAAGCAATTGAAATTATTTGAAGAACGAAAAGTTGAATATGAAACTAAAGGAAAAAAAAACAACTAACATTTGCTTGCCGGTAACCGCCTTACATCCTGCAAGTTTGATGCTTTGGATGCTGAAAAATTAACATTTTACAAATAATTTACGGCACTGCGGTTTAAAGCGGATACCATACAGCAGTTCACGTTACACTTCTAAATTATGAAAAAACCATTTATTTTAATACACTTTCTTAACAAAATCAATTTTCTAAAAATTATTTAAAAGATCATTTTTTGCTGAAATCTCACCTCCATAAAAACAAAATTGAAGCCGGTTGCGATGAAGCCGGAAGGGGATGCTTAGCCGGACCCGTCTTTGCTGCTACAGTGATATTTCCGCAAAATTATAAGAATGTGTTTCTTAATGATTCAAAAAAACTTTCGGAAAAGAAAAGATATGAATTAAGGGAAGTTATAATTAAAGATTGCATTGATTGGGCAGTTGCATCTGTTGATAATTTTGAAATAGATAAAATAAATATTCTTAATGCATCAATAAAAGCTATGCATAAAGCTGTTGCACAATTGAAAACAAAGCCTGAATATCTGTTAATTGACGGTAACAGGTTTAAAGCATATGAAGACATTCCGCATTCTTGCATTATTAAAGGCGACGGAAAATATATTTCAATAGCAGCAGCATCTATACTTGCAAAAACATTTCGAGATGATTATATGAAAAATCTTCATAAGAACTTTCCTCAATATCATTGGAATAAAAATAAAGGATACCCTACCGCTGAACACAGAAATGCAATAATTAATCGGGGTATCACGGAATATCATCGTAAATCTTTTCGATTACTTCAGAAACAAATAAAAATAAATTTCGAATAAAGAAGTTATCATTTTATAAAAAAAGATAAATTTGTTTCAATTTTAAACTAATTTTAATTATATGAAACTTGTTGCATTGGCAGTTATCTTAACTTTTTCATCTTTAAATAATGATTATTACAAAAAATTTGAAATAATTGACGCAACATCCCAAGGATATGTCGGCGGGCATATGGGTTCAAGTTCAGGCACTTATTATGTAATTACAATTGTTCCGAAAGTAAATTCTGAAGTTCTTAAATTTGACCGGGTTTGGATCGGAGAAAAATACTTTGATGTTTCAACTTTTCAAAAAGGGAAACGCGTTAAAAACGACACATTCGGCGAAGGAGATACTATAACAATAAGAATAAA
>JAUVIG010000228.1 GCA_030592825.1 Chlorobiota bacterium
ATAGGGTTTTCAGAGTTTATCATATACTTCTTCAAATTTTCTTGCATTATCCCGATAGTGCTTCTTAAATTTTCATCGTCTATGATAAACTCTGAAAATCTTGATGCAAATTAATTATTAGAGGTTGCCATATGTAAAACTATCTTTTGGTAACGAAAGTAAAGAAATTTTTTAATACTATTCAATTTTTATGCCTAAAAAAGTAATATCATCTCTTTGGTTAACATCTTTTTTATGCGAATTAAAGGTTTTTAAAAGATATTCTTTTTGTTCAGATAATGGTAATGATGCAATTTTACTTAATATTTCGGCTAAATATACTGAACCTATTTTTTTACCTAAAGGAGAATCTTGGTCAATATATCCGTCAGTAAAAAGATAAAGAACATCGTTTGAAGAAACTTTAATTTTTTTATCAGTAAAATTAACTTTATCATAATAATGACCACCTATTGTTTTAATATCTCCTCTTAATCTATTAAGTATATTTTTTTTTGAATTATAGTGAAAAACTGTTTGTTTAGCACCGCTAAAAACAATCTCTTTTACACCCTTACCTTTTTTTTCTATTCGACATAAAGAGATATCCATACCGTCTCTGTTTCCTGTTATTTTTTGCTTAAGTGTAATTTTTACTGATATATGCATTTCTTCGAGTATTTTTGAAGGCATAGTAATGCCTTTTTCATTAATAACAGAATTTAATATTCTTGCTCCTATCATACTCATAAATGCACCCGGAACTCCGTGTCCGGTACAATCTATAACGGCAAAATAAGTATATGGGCTTTCTTTTTTATCGGAAAACCAGTAAAAATCACCTGATACAATATCTTTGGGTAAATAAATAAGAAAAAAGTCATTATTTTTTCGCATGTTTAAGGGAGCAGGGAGTATTGCTTTTTGTATGTTTTGGGCATATCTTAAACTCGCATTGATTTCTTCTCTTTGTTTTTCCAATTCATAACTTTTCATTATCATTAAACGAGTGTTTCTAACTTTTTCAGAAATATCAGTATCAATAATAATTATATTTTGAATATCTCCTGAAAGATCAGTAATTGCTTTTATATTTGTTTGTATCCAAATTTTTTCACCTGCCGGATTGAATGTAGAAAACTCATAGCTGCCTGATGTTTTATTTTTAATGCAATTTTTAATTACTTTTAATATTTCTTTATAATTGCTTGACTTTTTTAATGCATCAAAAATACTCGGATATTTTTTTATAAATTCATTAAACGGAATATCGTATAAGTTGTCAAAACCCTTATTTCCCCATTCAAAATTCCCGTGTTTATCAAGAATAACAACTGCATTATCGGTCTCATCAACTGCAGTTTTTAATCGCAATAAATCTTCATTAACCTCATATAATTGATCTGTTTGAGCCTTAATTTCTTCATTTTGTTGAGTAATCTCATTATTCTTTTTTAATAATGCTTTTCTGTTTATTTGAAGTGCTGTGTTAATTCTTTTTTTGTTCTTAAGTTGTCTTATAATTATCAACAAAAAGATTAATCCTGTAAGTATAATTATGAATATTCCTAAAAAAATATAATTATTGAATTTCAAACGTTGCTTTTGCTTTTCTGATTTTATTCTGTTTAATTCATTTTCTGTTTGTAGTTTATCAATTTCATATTCTTTTGTATCAATATCAAATAAAATCTTTTGTTCAGCAATTTTATCATTTAATTCACTTGTATACAGACTGTCATTAATTTTTTTTATCAGCCTTGAATATTTCAATGATTCTTTATAATTCTTTGTTTTTTCATAATATAACGACATCACTTCATAACTTTCTGTATAAAGATGCAGATTTTGATTATTGCCGGCATTCAATATTTCCGATACCTTACGAATGTGTAGCTTGGCATTATTAATTTGGCCTGCCAGAATATAAGCCTTTGCAATATCACAATGAACAGATATTTTGTCTTTTAAACTGCCCTTGATTTCATAAATTTCAACAGCCTTTAAATAATATTGTATTGCTGAGTTATATTTTTTTGTTTTAATATAAACCTCAGCAATATCGGAATAATTTATTGCTAATCCGTATTCATCTTTAATGATTTTTTGTAATTTCAATGCTTTTTGAAAATAATTTAATGCTGTATTATAATCTTCTTGAAGTTGATACAGAACACCTAAATTAATATAAAGTATTGATTTTTTTTTAATATTATTTTTAACGTTTGCTAATGCTAAAGCTTTAGAATAATATTTCAATGCCTCGTCATAATCTTTGATATCTTTATGTATCAATCCTAAATTATTGTATATTGTTATAATCGTAAGTGTATCATTTAATTCATTATATAATATATATGCTTTTGACATTGATTCCAAACTCTTATTATAAAATCCTAATTCTTTGTATATCAACCCAAGATTATTGAGTGATGCAGCTTCTCTGTCTTTAAGATTATACTCTTTTGACTTCTCATAACTCTGTTGCATATAGTCAATTGCATTTTTATAGTTCCCTTTATTAAGATATACTATAGCTATGTTGTTTAAAGATTTTGTCTCATGAATTTTATCATTATTAGCGATACTGAGATCATGCAAGATATTCATGAAGTGAAATGCACTGTCACAATCTCCGGCATATAAAAATCCTTTGCCTTTAATATCCAAAGCTTTCAAATAAAGTTTATTGTTAGTATCTTTAATCAGTAAAAGTGCTTTGTTTGATAAGTAGATTGATGAATCGGAATTGCATTTTAAATATGATTGTGCAAGTTTAATAAGGTTTATAATTTCTGTAGTATCTTGCAGATCATTATTTTTATGTAATGTGGTTTTGTTATTTTGAGAATAATTCTCAGAATAAAAAAGAAATATTAATGCAAACAATACAATGATATTTCCGGTATAATATTTTAAATTAAGAAAAGGCATTATATACATCTGAATTGCAATGTAATAAAAAAATTAATAAGAACATATTTTTTTTTATTATTGTTCAAGTTTTTTTGATAAATAATATATGGTTGAACAAATGTTATGGGTACTCCTAAAAACTCAAAAATTAAGGCTTTTTGAAATTTTAATACCGGAGTTCCGAAAGCATTCGGAATGAGGATTTTTAAAATTTCAAAGTAACGAAAAGATTTGGGTTTTTAGGAGTACCCTTATATTATTTCTGCTACTATAAATGTACTCCCGCAAATTAAAATCATATCAGAACTGTTTGCTTGTTCTTTTGCTTTTTTAAAAGCCTGATTTACTGTTGAGTATGTTTCACCATAAAGTTGAAATTTTTCAGCTTTACATTGTAATTCAGTTTCATTCAATGCTCTTGGTATATTTGCTTGTGTATAATAGTATACGGCAGTTCTCGGTAAAAGGTTCAGTATTGTATCAATATCTTTATCATTTACAGTCCCGAAAATAAAATGAAGTTGCTTATATGCTGTTGTTTTTAATTGATTTAAAATTTCATTAATACCGGCAATATTATGCCCTGTATCTGCAACAATCAGAGGGTTATAACCTAAAATATGCCATCTTCCTGCAAATCCGGTATTGTTATGAACATTTAATAATCCCGAATATATATTATCCTCTGAAATTGAATATTTTTCAGACAAAAAATCAATAATTTTTAATGATGTAATAATATTTTTCTTTTGATACAATCCGATTAAATCCGTTGTTAAATTTTTAAATATTAGTTGATGATTCTTTCTCACATTATATACTTGTTTATAATCTGTATTAAGAAGCGAATAGTCAATATTATATTCCGAATCGGCAAAATAAATGTCAGAGTCATTTTCTTTTGCTTTTTTAATGAATATATCTGATGTTTTTTCATCTTTTTCACCTATAACAACAGGAATATTCGGTTTAATGATACCCGCTTTTTCTTGTGCAATTTTTTCTGTTGTATTTCCCAAAAATTGTGTGTGATCTATGCTTATATTTGTAATAACCGATAATATTGGTGTGATAATGTTTGTAGAATCTAATCTGCCGCCGAGACCAACTTCAATAATCGCAAGATCGACTTCATTTTCAGCAAAATGATCAAAAGCCATTGCAACAGACATTTCAAAAAAAGAAGGTTTAATTTTTATGAAATCAGGCATAAATCGTTTAACGAAATTAATTACACTTTCTTCAGAAATCATTTCCCCGTTGATTCTTATACGTTCTCTGAAATCTTTCAAATGTGGTGATGTATATAAACCTGTTTTATAACCGGCAGTTTGTAATACAGAAGAAAGAATATGAGAAACAGAGCCTTTGCCGTTTGTCCCGGCAATATGGATACTTTTAAAATTATTTTGCGGATTGTTATTTAGTTCGCATAAAGCCGTAATATTGCTCATGTCTTTTTTATAAGCAATTTTCCCTTGTCTTTGAAACATAGGCAGTCGGCTGAATAACCATTCAATTGTTTCTTGATAATTCATTGTTTACATTGAATACATTGTTAAATTGTTTCATTGCTGAATTGTTAAACTGAAGCAATACATAAATATAAACACAAAAATAAAATAATACAGTAAATAGTTTGACAACGGAAAAAGATTATTTATTTTTGAGTTTTCAGAAATACTAAATTTTACATACGCTATGGCAAAAAAAACTTTTATACTTGATACAAATGTAATTCTTCACGATTTCAGAAGCTTATTACAATTTGAAGATAATGATGTTATTATTCCTATTACCGTTCTTGAAGAATTGGATAATTTTAAAAAGGGGAGTACTGAAATTAATTTTCATGCAAGAGAGTTTATGCGGGAGTTGGATAAACTTGCAGGTGATAATCTTTTTAACGGGGGAATTTCTCTCGGTGAAGGCAGAGGGACTTTAAAAATCGAACTCGGTAAAAAGTTCTCTGAAGAAATGGAAGTATCATTCAGTGAAAAAAAACCGGATCACAGGATTCTGGCAGTTGCTGATTACTATCAGCGTAATTTTCCTGAAAAGGATATTGCTCTGGTAAGTAAGGATATCAATTTAAGAATGAAAGCAAAATCTTTGGGTATTAATGCCCAAGATTACGAAACCGGAAAAGTCAGAAATATTGATGAGCTTTATAAAGAAGTTCATACATATGACGGAATTGATGATAAATTAATATCAAGATTATTCCAAGAAGATAACGGAATTGATATTAACGAATTCAATTTTGAGCATGAACCTAAAGTAAATTCATTTTTTATCTTAAAAGGAAGTAATTCAAGTGCTTTGGCTAAATTTAAAAATGTTGAAAAAACAGTTGTAAAGGTCAGCAAAAGAGCAGCATACAATATAAAGCCAAGAAATGCCGAGCAAACATTTGCCATGGAAGCATTGTTGGATTCTCATATAAATTTAGTATCAATTACGGGTAAAGCCGGAACAGGTAAAACATTATTGGCACTTGCAGCAGCTTTGCAACAAAGAAGAGACTATGAGCAAATTTTGTTAGCAAGACCTATTGTACCGTTGTCAAACAGAGATCTCGGATATTTGCCCGGAGACGAACAGCAAAAGATAGGACCTTATATGCAACCCTTATTTGACAACTTAACAGTAATTAAGCATCAATTCGGCAGGCAAAGTAAAGACCATGCTCGAATAGATGATATGCTTAAAGACGAAAAGTTGGTAATTACGCCCTTAGCATATATCAGAGGAAGAAGTTTATCCAAAGCTTTTTTTATTATTGATGAAGCACAAAACCTTACTCCGCATGAAGTAAAAACAATAGTAACCAGAGCAGGAGAGGGCACAAAAATGATCTTTACCGGAGATATCAATCAGATAGATTCTCCCTATTTAGATACAAAATCAAACGGATTATCATATCTGACCGACAGAATGAAAGGACAAAACATTTTTGCCCACATCAACTTAACAAAAGGAGAAAGAAGTTATTTGGCTGAATTGGCGAGTGATTTGTTATAATTAATAATAACGTGTAACAACTTAACAAAGGAATAATTCACAACAGTTATTCCTTTTTTTTATTCAAATACGAAATTATTTTCTTAAATTTACATAAAATTAAATATCCAATCTTATGAAAAAATTTTTCAAAATCTTTGCAATTGTACTAATTGTTTTAATTGCAGTAATTATCTTAATCCCGATTATTTTTAAGGGAAAGATCATTGAAACGGCACAAGAAGAATCCAATAAAAATCTTAATGCAAATGTTGAATTTTCTGATCTCAATGTTTCATTAATTAAAAACTTTCCAAACATAAGTGCCGAGATTGAAGACTTGACTATTGTCGGTGTTGATACTTTCCGATACGATACTTTGGTAAC
>JAUVIG010000155.1 GCA_030592825.1 Chlorobiota bacterium
ATTATCAAACATCTGAACTGCGAATAATTTACGGAAAAAAAGGACTGAACCCGGAAAAGAGTAAAAAAGAGGCATGTAACCGTTATCTTTATGTGCATAAAGAATTAGATAATGAAACAGGTTTGTACTACTACGGTATGAGGTATTATGCTCCTTGGATTGCAAGGTTTATTAGTGTGGATCCGCTTCAATTTAAATATCCTGAACTTACACCGTTTCAGTATGCGAGTAATGCTCCAATCAGTAATATAGATTTAGACGGTGCTGAAAAATATGACAAAGTTGGTTCAGATCATCCTCAGAAGGCTTTAACTGATTATTGGAAAAATGCTTTTGGTGTTTCTGATGAAAAAAAAATTAAACAAACAAAACCTGAAAAAAAGTATGTAGAATTTGTAAAAGAAGAGAGATATAGGTTTTCTATTGGTTATGGCTGGATTGATATGCAGCATGCTTTTACATATACCGAAAAATTTCCAACAGCTGACACAAAACAATTATGGGAACAATTAAAGAATGAATCGGGTATGCCATATGATAAGGATGGTAAAGAAGGGCATATTGTCACTTATACTCAACTGTCTGTTGGAGGGTTTGTATCTGCAACTAAAAATTATTGGGTAGCAAAAGGATTGGACATAAAAGAAAGAGAGAGTATTGCATTAAGGATGGTTTTAGATGTATCTTGGGCACATGAAGAAAAGCAAAAGATAGGAAATATAATTGGAAATCCTTCGACATTTGAAGTTTCTGATATACCATCAAACGTTTTAAGTTTATATTGGCACATGAAGTATAATTCTGCAAATATAAGAGAAGAAAAGGTAGGTTTGCTTGATGTTTTAGATGTTCTGTCTGCCGAGGAATCATTAGAAGTATTAGAAATGTATCCGCTTACATTTTCTCATTATAAAAACAAATCATATATACCTCACCATTTTGTAACCTCATTTACGCCTGAAAGTTATAATTACCCGAGTGATTTTGATGTTGAACCTGCCGAATTTAATGAGAATTTTCAAGAATATTCAGGATCAATATATGAGTTTGAAATTATGAAATTTCATTATAAGAATTTTTTTGGAAATTAACACATCTATTTGAAACAAGAAATAT
The DNA here is from genome assembly GCA_030592825.1 of Chlorobiota bacterium. Taxonomy (GTDB): domain Bacteria; phylum Bacteroidota; class Bacteroidia; order Bacteroidales; family JAADGE01; genus JAADGE01. The sequence goes on from JAUVIG010000155.1 coordinate 1,117, forward strand.
GAAATTTAAAAATGTTATTATTATTGTTACTTTGAGTATATCTCTTTATTTTGGATGTAGAAATTCCCCTTCTCCTACTTTGCAAGGAGATTCAAAACATTTTGACAGTATTCTGAAAAATGCAGATAATCAATGGTCTTTTTTGTTTTGCGACTATGTTTCTCTCCTTAAAGTTGATGCATATGGAAACAGCAAAGAGTTATTCAATATAAAAGATTATCTGTCTAATGAAAACTCAAATTTAGGTTGCGGCAAAATATCACCACACGGGAAGTATATTGCACAATATTATACATCTAATGACTTAAAACAACAAAAAAAGTATGGTTTTGCACTTTTTGACTTAACAGAAAACAAAATTCATGATTTGTATCCAAACCTGTCTAATACAAGGTTTACCTATAAAGAGTTCTGGCTTGACTCTGTATCTATAATTCAACCTATCTATAAAGAAAGAATGTCAGATACTGTTCTTTTTGTTATGCATACCCTTAATGATAGCTTAATATCTTGTGATACAATTACCTGGTCGGTATATCCGGAGCTAAAATGGGATTCAAATACAAATTCAGTTTTATATAAAAGCCGAGGAGCATTCAGCACCGATAAGATATATGCAATAGATATCAGTGGAAATAGATTAGCAACCCCAAGTGAAATAGAGTTTTTCAACAAAGTAAAAGAGTATAAATCTGGAGAGTTGGAATTGATGGGAACAATGCAAGATGTTAAATTTACTTTCAAGGAGATTTCTTGGTTGAATAAATGTAAAAATTGCTATAAATTGTATCTGAATGAAAAGTTAATTAGACGTACTAAAGGATTACCGGGTTTTTATCCGATTGGTGATGAAGATTTGGACATAATCATTTGGATAGAGCAAGATTATTCTCAAGACAAGATTTATATGATGGATAAATTGGGACATTATCGTTTTTGGCATGATGGCAGTTATTGTGGAAAAATAAGCAAGTAGTTTTACGTGCTATGCCTATTTCAAATGAATTTTAGAATATAGAGCTTACGGCTAGCCCAAAAGCGGAAGGGTGAAAAAACAAGAAAGCAATTCTTAAAACGAGTTGCTTTTTTTTATGCCAAAAAGTAAGCAAGCATCTGTTAGACTATTTAAGAGATTTTAAATTATTTTCAAAATATTATGAAAATATTTCAATATTATTGGGTTAGGAAAATACATTGAAAACAATAAAACTAAATTAATCATACTCTCATATAGTGAGAGTGGAGCTAAAATATTGAGAATTAAATTGTTAAATTTTATTAGTTGTATTAAATTTGTACAAAAAATAGCATAAAATGTATAACAAACTATTTATTATCGGAAACGGATTTGATTTAGCACATGGTTTAAAAACAAAATATTCTGACTTTATATTGTGGTATTTGAATAATGCGTATGAGACGTTTATAACAAAAAGATACTATGAGGATAAACTTATAAAATTTAATATTTATAAGAATTTCCCAATTAAAGAATTTATTTCAATAAAGGATTTTAAAGAATATTCAAAATTACAAGGGGTATATCCTGAAATCAAATATAATTTCTTTGGAGAGCTAATGGAGCAATTAAGTGAATTAAATTGGGTTGATATTGAATTCAAATACTATAGAGAAATTTTAAAAATTTACAGGTATCTTGAGAAAGAGAACATTGATGAAAGCTCTTATGCTACAATCCAATTATTAAGACTAAATGAGTGCTTTGAAGTATTAAAACAAATGCTTGTTGAATATTTGAAAACAATTGAGATTACTCCTGAAATTATCATTCCTGAAATTCAAAGCCATTTTAATTCAATTATTAAGACAGCGAAAGATAGCAGAAAAAAAGTTTTAATATTGAACTTTAACTATACTACAACAGTGAACGAATACCTTAAAACTACTTACCAAAATGATATTAGTAATATAAATATTCATGGCGAATTAAATTCAGAAGATAATCCAATTATTTTTGGTTACGGTGATGAGATGGATATTTTTTATGAAAAAATTGAACGGTTAAATTCAAATGAATTTCTTAAAAACTTTAAATCTTTTGGTTATTTTAGGACAAACAACCTTCAGCAAATTAGAAGCATTGTTTATGGAAATTATGAGGTATTTATAATGGGACATTCTTGCGGGTTATCAGATAGAGTATTGCTAAACAGTATATTTGAAAATAATAAATGCAGGAGCATTAAAATATTCTATCATGATAAAGTCAATAATAAAAATGATTATTTTGAAAAAACAATTGAAATTTCAAGACATTTTCGTAGTGAATCAAAAGGCATAATGAGAAATATAATTCTTTCTTTTGATAAATGTGAACCGTTGATAAAGCATACAGAAAAAGAATAATGGCTCTGTTTTTTCATATATTTTTTTTCAAGCCTTTGAAATTATATTTTCAAGATAAAAAAAAGCCGGATACTGCTATTTTTTATTTCTTCTAATTATAATCAGCTGTGCCATGCCCATGCCCATTTCAAATGAATTTTAGAATAAAGCTTCCCAATATCGACGCATTAAGATATTGAGTTTTTTGATTGGGTTGGAGTTAAATTTTTAATATTATTAGAAAAAAAATTAAAATTAAAGGTTTGTTTTATTTTTGTATAATATTAAAATAAAAAAACCAATGGACAGAATAACTGACCAAGAAATACTGGAAAAAATTGAAGAAAGAGATGAAAAGACAATCTGTTATTTACGAAAGGAATATTTACCGATGGTAAAATATATGGTGCAGAATTATAAATATTCTGACGGAAAAAGAACAATTTCAGCTGAACAAACTGATGTTGCAGATTTATTACATGATACACTTTATATTCTTATTAAAAAAACTTTAAACGGAAACTTTACATTAACATCTAAACTGTCAACTTATTTTTATGCAATTTGTAAAAATTTATTAAAAGCAAAGCTAAATAAAAGATTGCTTGAAATGAAATATAAGTATTATAATAAAGACAATATTTATTCCACAGAGAAAACGGATGGTCTTTACGATGAAAATCTGAAACGTAATGTTTTCGATTACTATTTTCAGAAACTAAATAAGGGCTGTAAAAATATTCTGAATATGTATTGGTTAGAATATTCTGTAGCAGAAATTTCAGCTAAACTTGGAAATACAAAAAATTATATAATGAAACGAAAATATGAATGTAAAAACAGATTGATAGATTTAATAAAGAAAAATCCTGATAATATATAGGTTCTCGGGTGTTCTCCGGCGGATATCTTCAGCAACAGCAATTCTCATAATTATTTTTATACAGAATAGTGTTTTTGACAATAAATTCTTTTCACAGTCAAAAAAAGCCAAGTGTCAATTATTCAGGCACATACCCAAAAAACATGCTGAGTAACATAAAAATAAATACAAACTATCATGACATGATAGTAGTATGATTTATATTTGTAGTTTAAATACACTAATAACTTAATCTTATGACAGTATTATTAGACAACGGACACGGAGGACTTATAGACAATAAGTACCAAACCAAAGGGAAACAAAAGAAATGGAGTGACGGAACACATATTTACGAAGGAGAATTTAACCGAGCAATTGTAAACGGAATTATTGAGAAACTGACTGCACTTAAAATTCCTTATGTAAACATTGCTCCCGAATACAGAGATGTTTCACTTCAAACACGTGTAAACAGGGCAAACAAATACAATGCAAAGAAATGCTTTTATTTGAGCGTACATGCCAATGCCGGCGGCGGACACGGATCAGAGATTTTCACATCGCCCGGAGAAACCAAAAGCGATAAAATAGCTACCATATTCGGTGAAGAATACAAAAAAGAATACCCGAACAAAAAATTAAGAACCGACTATTCTGACGGCGACCTTGATAAAGAGGACAGATATACAGTTTTGCTGAAAACAAAAATGCCCGCCATCCTCACCGAAAATTTTTTTATGGATAACAAAGAGGAATGCAAAGACATCCTACTAACCAAAGAAGGCAGAGAAAGAATTGTTAATTGGCATGTGGAGGCGATTTTGCGGGTTATGGGGGAATTGTATTAAGGCAATATACCATAAAAGCGGCAGCCGAAAAGCTTATAAAGAGTAGGCAGGTACCTAAGATAAATGTTATGAATAAAAAAGATGAATCAAATATTTATAACTGTCATACACATATTTTTACGATAGACCATGTGCCGAATAAATTCTCAAAATCTATTGTGCCTTGGTTTCTGCCGAGTATATTCACCATAAAATTTATTAAATGGTTTTACACACATTTTACTGAAAAAGGAAGTGAGAAAACAAAGAAGAAAAGATTCAAACGATTTTTACATAAAAAAAGGAAAATATACTACAGCTTTGAAAAAATTGCAAGAGCTACACAAGTATTATGGATACTGTACAAAATAATAGTTTTCTTTTTTAAATGGATACAGAAAATCGTTTTAGGTTTTTTCCGATTGGACTTTATCATCAGCCCGAAAGTCAGAACACTGGCAGAACGTTATTTTACTTTGGTAAGATATACTGTCAAATATAAAAACCAAGCCTCTTTATTTACTTTTCTGAAAAAGAACTATCCGCAAGGTACAAAATTTATTACCCTTAGTATGGATATGGAATATATGGGAGCAGGCAAACCGAAAATCTCATACACAGAACAATTATCAGAACTTATTAAAGTAAAGAAGAATCATGAAGAAATGTGTCCGTTTATCGCTCTTGATCCGAGGCGTATTAAAGCAACAAAAAACAACAAAGGAAAAGCTGACTTTTCATCTTATGCAAAATCTCTTTTACATAAAAATATATTTAACGGAATAAAACTATATCCGGCACTCGGTTACTATCCGTTTGATAAAAACCTTATAGATATGTACCTTTTTGCACAAGAACATAATATTCCTATTATGACACATTGTGCAAGAGGACCGGTTTATTACCGAGGAAAAAAGAAAAAGGAATGGAAAACACATCCGATTTTAGAATATACAAAAAAAGGAACTGCAAAAGTACCGATTCCTTTGCCTCAATCAAAAAACCATGATTTCACAACTAATTTTACACATCCCTTAAACTTTCATTGTTTATTAAATAAGAATATTCTCTCACAATATTTGGGAAGAGAAGTTGATTTAAGCAAATTAAAAATATGTTTCGGACATTTCGGAGGCGATGATGAATGGCGAAAATACAGAAAAGATGTTTGGAATAATTACAATAACAATATTGCTCCGGTTGCTAAAACAGTTTATCTGAAAAGAAAAAACACTTTGAATCACGGCAGTAAAAGAACAATTTGGTGGAATGCAAGTTGGTTATCCGTAATTTATGATTTAATGGTGAAATATGAAAATGTCTATGCCGATGTCAGTGCCATGCTCTATCATCAAGACTTGTATCCCTTGTTGAAATATTTATTACATGATGATAAAATAAAAAATAAAATACTTTTCGGAACCGATTATTATGTAGTTTCTATGAATGAAACAGACAAAACACTATATCAAAACCTGCGGTCGTATCTTGGGGATACACTTTTTAATATAATTGCCGTAACAAATCCGAAGAACTATTTACGACCGGGAGGGAATTGTTAGTTATGAATAATGAATATCAGATGAACAAAGTTAAAATAAGATTATACAATAGTCAATAAACAATAATCAATTAAAAGCGGCAGCCGAAAAGCTTGGAGAGAGTTGGCAAAAACATAAAACATCAATATCATGAAAATAAAACTGACACCAAAAACAAAATGGTTGATTTGGGCATCTGCTCTTTCTTCAGCGTTAATAGTAACTTATATTATTTTACATGCAAGTTGTCAACAAGGTAAAGTTGATTTATCATTAAATAAAGAACAAATCAACGCTGTAAATATGATTTTAGAAAACGATACTATACCGGAAAGAGCTCAATTAACTGCTTTTAATTATATAAGTAATGTTTTGTCTCTGACAGATGCCAAGGTTCTTAAAAGGTTTTTTGATACATTTCAACATAAAGATATCAAAGCTATTATACCGGAATATGCATTTGAGGTTAAATCATATTTTTGGCTAAAAGAACCAAGAGTATTTCTGGAAATAATTTTTTGGTCACTTTTCGGGCTGATGGCTAATTTAATGTATAGTGTAAATATTGCAGGTGTTTTTGAAAAGAAAAAAATATATGAGCATATCGGAAAAATATTCTATACTCCGGCATCTACAATTATTATCTACTTATCACTATATGCATTAGTAAATTCAGGTTCAATATCTCTTAATGGCGTTGGAAAAAGTGTAATAGTATTATCATTTATATTAGGCTTTTTTACAAGAAGAACTATTGTACTGTTGGGGAAAATTAAAGATTTAATTCTTCCGTTGGGAAAAGATGAACCAAAGAAGGAAAAAACAAATACTGATACAGGAGTTAACGAAATAAAAGGAATTATAAAAATCAAAGGAATATCTGATGAAATGTTTGAAAAAAATATTGAACATGCAGCTGTTAAAATAACTGCATTAGAATTTGACTATACAGATGTTGTAAATCCGGATAAAGAAGGAATGTTTTATTTTGATAATATTCCTAACGGCAACTATAAAATTGAAGCTGAATTGGTAATTAATAAAATAAGATATTTTGAAGAAAGTACAATTGAATTAATTGACAAAGAAGAAGCTGTTGAAATTGTAGTTAATCTTAAGAGTGAACATTAAATTTTAAATCATAAAACATGAAACGATTTAATTTTTCAAATAAGCTGTTATCTGAATTCTATACTGCCTTAAATCAATATCGGTATAATCATAATGTTTTTGCTGTTGATATCGGATACAGGTATGAAAACGATAAGAGATTGGATGATATAAGTGTACGTGTACATACAGGAAGTTTTTTAGAAACAGCCTCGACAAATGAATTAGTTACTTTTATAAAATATATAAATTTTGCATACCTGAAAAAATGCAAAATAATTCCTGATAACTATGAACGAATAAGAAGGAGAAAAACAATACAGCCCGGTATTAGTGTCGGACATTATAGTTCAGGTA
>JAUVIG010000288.1 GCA_030592825.1 Chlorobiota bacterium
AAAATTGAGTTTAACGGCAAGATAAATTCGTACACAATAATTGATAATATCATAATATCACTACTACATAATAATGAATATAAGGCTTATAAAAAAATCGGCTTTGATTATGGAGGAGGTTTCTTGTATGAACTTTCAACTGAATATAATGAAAAATTTAATACAAATGATACAGACAGCAGTTGGATAAAAAAAGACCATAGTTACAAAATTGAATATACTAATACTGAAACCGGTTCGCTAAATGCTTCGATACATGATTATAACGGGTATTATAACAGTATCCAAAATGATTTGAATGACACAACAACTTTTAACCCTGACGGTTCAAGAATTACACATATTAAAAAAATTACATTCCCGAAAGGAAACAGCATTCAATATGGATTTGATTTAAATGAATTTCCGTTAACAATTGATTTTCCATATACTAAAGGAGGAGGATTAAGAGTAAGCAAAATAATTGACAGGGATGAACATAATAAAGAAGTGTCAGTTACAGAATATGATTATGAAGGCGGTAAACTGTCAACTCCTCCGATTATATCAAATTCATTCAATTTTATTGTTGAGGCCGGAGATATTATTGATAACGGATATTTTAATTCAAAATCTTCATCTTTGTTTTCTCTCGGCGGTTCATTTGTTCAATATTCAAAAGTAATTGAATACCAAGGCGGGAAGCAAGAAGGGTCGGATAATAAGGGTAAAAACGGTAAAATTGAATATACATTTAAGAATGAAAGCCCATATGAATATGACATAACAAATGATCATCCGGACATTGAAGATTTATTTCCTCCTTATACAAATAATTTTACACATGATGGTTACAATGTATACAAAGAATACTACGACAATCGCAGCAGATATGCAAGTTTTGAATATAATTTTCCGTATCATATATATTTTGACAAGTCAGATATAAACGGATTACTTGATAAAACTGTTGTTTTTGATAATCAAAATAATAAATTATCTGAAACTGTGAATTATTACGATATAGTTGAAAACAGGGCTGCACTCGGATTAAGGATATATGATTATTATCCGGATCCGTATATTGCCTGTTACAGTGAATTATACGGTGCAGACGAAACCGTACATTATTACGGATTAGGATTTTATGAAATATTAGATTATAAAATTAAATTAGACGAAACAAGAAGTAAGGTTTTTAAAGACGGAGACGAAAATATATTTACCGAAAGCATAACAACATTTGATTATGACGAAGACGGTAACGGTAATTTAATTATAAACTCTCCTGTAAGTAAAGAAGAAAAAACAAGTTCTGATGAAACAATAAGAACTGATTATTTTTACCCGCATGATTTTGAAGGTCAAAACGATGTGATTGATGAGATGTTGAACAGAAACATTAAATCTGTTGTTCTGAAAACAGAAATATATAAAAGTGATGAATTACTTTCGGGTTCAAATACCGAGTACAGATATAAATATTCAGGCAACAGAAATATAATTGTACCCGATTATGCTCAAATTTTAGAAAACGGAACTTATAAAACAACAAGCTGGTTCGATGAATATAACCATAAAGGACAATTGCTTGAATCTCACGGCATTGACGGTATTCACAATGCAATTATTTACGGTTATGATAATACATTACCTGTTGCTTCTGCAGTGAATGCTTCCGGCAACCAAATATACCATACAAGTTTTGAAGACGAAACAGGTAATTATACAGATTATTGTAAAACCGGTGTTAAGGCACATACCGGCAGTTTTGAATTTGATTTACCTGCTCAACCGGGAGATTATAAAATAACATATTGGAAATTTGACGGCAACGAATGGGAATTTACTGAAGAAGAAGCAACAAGTAACGGAACTAATTCATATACTGTTAACGGAATTATTGATGAATTAAGAGTTTATCCCGAAGATGCATTTATGTCAACAACAACATATAAACTTTTTATTGGAAAAACATCTGAAACAGATGCAAACGGAATTTCAGTACATTATGAATATGATCTTTTCGGAAGATTAATAAAAATTTATGATCAAGACAAAAATTTAATCCGGACTAATGAATATAATATAGCAGTCCCTTATAAATTTATAAATTTTTATATAACAGCTGAACCGTACATGATTGAAAACGAATGTGAAGTAAGTTTAGTTGCAACACCTGATTCACCGCCGCAATCGTATGAAACAATAGAATTTAAATGGTTTTCAGATGTTTGCGACGGTAACTTAATCGGATCAACGAAAGAAATTACTGTTAACCCTACTTTTGATAATAATACATTTTATTTGAAAACATGCCAAAATGATTCTTGTTCAGATTGTACAAGTATCAGTCTCAATGTTATACCCGGTCTGATTGAATCGGATATTACAGAAATGAACTTTGATTTTACAGGCGGTACGGAAGGATTGGATTTTGAATATACGGCATGCGATGAAGCTTGGGATGTAACAATTACAGATGAAGGATCTTGGACAAATTACGGATGGTTAACATATGAAAAAGATTATGAAAATGACTTGAGTACTTTTACTTGTGCAAATACAAGCAGCTCCGAAACACAAAGCATGCAAGTGAATATCGTTGATTATGAGAATGAAGCAGCTGTCAGTTTTACCGTTACAAGATTCGGAAGATTGTACCTGGCTCCTTTAGATCATTTTGTTATTTATGACGGGACTGATATTGAAATTGAAGTTACAGCAACAGCATCAGGCGGTGAACCGCCTTTAGAATACAGTTGGAAAATAAACAACGAATTGCAAGAAGATGTAACAACAACATTTTTGTTTTTTCAGGCAGAGGCAGGGCAAACATATAATGTCAGTTGTACAGTTGCAGAGCAAGGCGGGCAAGAAAAAACAAAAAACATAACAATTACACCATAACTATTAATTTGAAAAATAACAGTAATGAAAAGATATATTTTATCAGTAATATTACTACAATTTATATGTTTATATGCAGTGTCTCAAACACAAACATATAACTACATTAAATCAACAACATACTTAACAAATGACCAAAGTGATTCAGTTACAAGTATTAGCTATGTTGATGCCTTCGGACGACCCTTGCAAGATATTGTTCTTAATGCAAGCCCCGCAGGCAATGATATTGTACAAACATACCAATACGACTCATTGGGAAGAGTAACAAAATCATATATGCCTTTTACAAATAACAGTCAAAACTGTGATTTTGTATTTGATGCATTAGATTTACAAGCCTCATTTTATAACAGTTCTTTCCCCGGCAAAAATGCTTATTCGGAAGTTGAATTTGATAATTCCCCTTATAACCGCATTATTAAACAAAGCATGCCGGGCGAAGATATTAATAATGTAAATGTAAGTTCTGAATTTGAACCTGCCGGAGGAATAGATTTTTGGCAAGTAAATGATAATAATGAATTAATAAAAAATACTGAAAATTATCCGCCAAACAGTTTAATGAAATTTACCGCAAAAGATGCAGACAATAAAGAAATTTATGTATATAAAGATAAATCCGGTAAAGTACTGTTAAAAGAAAAAGCAAATACAAAAACAAGATATGTTTATGATAAATACGGCAGATTGCGATATGTTCTTTCGCCGAAAGCCGTATCTCAAATGACCGGAACATCTTATAATATGAACAGCGATTTAGTAAAAAAATACTGCTACTACTACGAATACAATGAAAAACACCAACTCGTTACAAAACAACTGCCGGGCAAAGACCCCGTATATTTAAGATACGACGGTAAATATCGCCTGCGAATGACACAAGACGGTAATCAAAGACATGATGATAAATGGATGTTTATTAATTATGATAATTTCGGAAGAACTGTTTCGACAGGCCTCGGAGAAATCGGAACCGTCATTGAGATCCCTGACACAATCGAACCGTCTGACACAAAAGGCATTACAGCATATCTGACATATCAATTTTACGATAATTACGAATTTATTACAGATAATAATTTAAACTTTAATAATGAGCTTGCTTACCACGATAAATTCGACCATATAAGAGGAAAATCAACCGGATCAAAAGTAAGAGTAATGAATGATAATGAAGAAGAATGGCTTACATCTGTAGTTTATTACGATAAATACGGAAGAGTAATACAAAGCATATCTGAAAACTATGTAGGCGGTTATGATATTGTAAGTAATAAATATAACTTTGCAGGAGAATTGTTGGAAAGTAAACATAAACATACTTATGCTGTATTAGGGGAGCCGTTCGGATGGACAGAAACAAAATTTCTTGTATATTTGTATCATTATGACAATATGGGACGTTTATTAACAGTAAGTCTTTCGCAAAATTCAGATGCAAGTGATGCAATTATTATAAATGCATTAACATATAACGAACTCGGGCAAATACAAGAAAAGAAAATACATAATGAAACAATGGGAGCCAACGGCTTTTTACAAACAGTGAATTACTCTTACAACATAAAAGGAGCAATTAAAAATATTAACAGTCCCAATATAATGGGCGATGATTTGTTTGCTATGAAATTATATTATGACGAAGAAGTTTCAGGATTTAACCACACAACTTACGAAGACGGCAAAATTTCTGCAATACAATGGAACAGCCAAAACATCAATGAGGTACAAACTTATATGTACCAATACGATGATTTAAACCGACTTACAACAGCAACATTTGCACCCGGAAATCATTATAATGTAAATATAGAATACGATTTAAACGGCAATATAACACATCTTGACCGTATAGGCGAAATTCTTACAACAACCGGAGGCGGTCCCTTTGTGCCGCCGGAAATACATAAAACCTTCGGGATGATTGATGATTTAACATATACATATAACGGCAATCAATTGTATAGTGTAAGCGATGCAACAGGTGAAATTGATACTGAACTGAATAATGATTTCAGGGATGAAACAGGTATTGATGAATACAGCTACGATGCTAACGGTAATATGATTTCAGATTATAATAAAGGCATCACAAACATTGAATACAATCACCTAAACCAGCCTACATCAGTTGATTTCGGCAATAAACGAACGGAATATCTTTACACCGCAACCGGCGGTATGTTAGAAACAGTAATTTACGAAGGCGGTATGGAACAAAGCACAACAGAATATTCCGGTGCTTATGTATATTTAGACGAAGAAATAAGTTTTATAAACATTCCCGGCGGTCGTATTGTTGCTGAAAACAACGAATATCAATACAACCTGACCGACCATTTGGGCAATGTGAGAGTAACTTTTAAAGATGACGGCGAAGGTAATGCAATAATAATACAAGAAGATCATTACTACCCCTTCGGAATGACTAT
>JAUVIG010000387.1 GCA_030592825.1 Chlorobiota bacterium
GAAATATTATTTTCTATTTCATTTACATCTGTATAAGAAACATCTATTTTTAAATCAAAAGGTTCGCTGTAATCATAACCGTCATTTACTCTCACAGGAACAGTTAATTCGCCGATAAATGCTTGATTTGGTGTTACGGTTGTTCCGGCTACAGTATAATTATCGCCGGCAGAAAGCAATAAAATAAAATCATCGGGATAAGTACTGTCATCGTCTTCTACTGTTAAATTGCTTAAAGTAATCTCAACAGAAGTATTAACATTAGTATTAATTACTTCTTGTCCCGTAATAACCGGAATATTATTAGTTTCATTCAGTGAGATAATTGAGAAATCATCAAAATAATAACCATCAGCTTCAATATAACCATCGCTTATTAGAACAAACTTAAATTTTATATTATTTTGCAGATAGCTGTCTAATGAAATAACTTCATTAACCCAACTTGAGCTACCGTCATAAAGCGGTTGTCCTGTTGGTTGATTCGGACTGCCCGGGTTTGTATATTCACCTTCTAAAACTGTCCATGATGAACCACCGTTTGTTGAAATAAAAAATTGAACATAATCCCAGTTATTTTCAATATCCCATTTTCCCCAGAAACTTACATCAGCAGTGCTGTATGAACTTAAATCAAGAGAATTTGTCAGAGTTATCGGATTATTTGCATAACTTGAATAATTGCCCCCTTCAGAGTCTGTTATTGAACTTGAAGCAGAATGGTAATTCTCATTTGTTGCACTCCATTGACTTGAAGTCCAATTATTTATGTTGTTTCCGGGGTCTTCAAAAATAAGGTCAATTTTTCCGATAGTTTTTGTAATTTCTGTTGTATAAGCATACATTCCGTTATCAACATATAAAGTAAAAGTAAATTCATCTCCTATACCAAAACTTTCATTTACTTGATAGAATATTGAATCTTGTGCATGTTCAAGTTTATGATAGTCGCTGAAAAAAACAGTATCACCAATTTGAGCAAAATCATTGCTTGTGATATATACAGAGAATGTACCGAGAGTGTCTAAACCAAGAAAATGTATATCAAAATCAATATATCCGTGAGCAGGTAAAATATTATCAGTTAAATCAGAAACATCAGCGTACATTCCGGCAAGGCGAGTTTGGAAAAGGTTCATTTCAAGATTTCCTTCGCATAATGGTATAATATCACTCGGATCAGGCCAAAATTCATCACCTGTTTCGGAAGTAAAAGCAAGAATTTCATGTTCTCCGTACATCCAATCGCAAGCATCACCGTTAACCACATAAAGTATTTCCCATCCGTGTCCGGTTGTATAACCATTTTCTCTTGTCATAATATCTGCATAAGCATCAAAAATTGCTTCGTGGGGTCCTTCAATTTCGTCATAACCCCAAGGAATAATTAATAAATTACTGTAAGTATGATGATTATCGCAAATAAGAAATTCGTGGTCTCCTACAAATTCCATTATCATTTGAGTAACAGGTTCGGAACCGGCAGAAGGTCCTCTGTAAGTTTCTGAACTTGGTGTACCGGAGGAACCGGTGTTGTCATATCCCCACATATATGTATAATTTCTGTTTGGGTCAACACCATAACTGCCGCCGTTATTTCTGCGATTTTTTCGCCACATTCCGCCGCCGCCGGGATAAGTGCTTTCATTATATAAATATCCGTCCGGATTTTGGCATAAAACAAAATACATTTCAAAATTATTGATTAAATATTCCGATTCGCCCCCGGTTTCGTAATTTTCGAGCATATACCACATTTGATAAACAAGTTGCATCATTGAAACAGGTTCGCGAGCATGGTGTAAGCTTGTATATAAAATTTCAGGTTCGTCATCTTCATTTATATCAGGATTATCGGAAATTTTTACCCAATATACATAATTCCCGTTGTGAGTAGTGTAGTCAGTTGTAATTTCTTGTTTTACAGAAATTAAATCCGGATATAAATTTCGCATATCGTCTAATTCGTCCATAATTTCGCTAAGCGTAAGATTTCCGCCCATTGAACCGAGGTTAAAATTATCCGGAGTTTCTTTAGTTCTTTTAACAGTACCTGAATTTTTTATTCTGTTTAAATAATAGGCTGATAAATCTTCGATTAATATTTCATATTGATACCCGTTTTCATCAAGTTTCTTAATATCATTTTCAGAAAACTCACCTGTTAAAACACCTTTTTCATATCTCACACCGTCATCAAGGGGCAGACCAAGTTTTGCAAGATTAATAACTTCTTCGAGTTGCATTTGCATTTTTACACGGGAATATTTCATTTGTTGAGCAAAAGATATACTCAAAGCAAATACAAATGAAATCAGTAAGATAATTGATTTTTTATTCATTATAAAGATTATTTTTAAGTTGAAACTAATTGATAAATTTATTTTTGCAAAATAAGATCACATAAAAAGATTTACATTAATGTATTTGGTTGCACTGTTTAGTAATAATTTTTGAAAAGCCAAAAAATCTCAAGTCAGAGCCTCACTTTGTTAATATAAAGGTAGTTGTATGCAAATATGGTTAACTTATTTTTGTATAGTGAGGCTCTGACTATCAGTCTTATAAGGATAAATCTCCGGATATAAGAAATAAAAACTTTGCTTACAAAAATACGAGACAATTAATTAGTATTCAATATTATTTATTAATTATCAACTTCTTCGTCTCAAATATATTATTACTTCTGAAGCTTACAAAATAAATACCTGCCGGAAAAGTTGATAAACTAATTTCTTTTTTGAAATATTTATTGCTTACATCAAATTGCTCCGAAAAATACTGTTTTCCGGAAATATCTGTTATTGTGCAATTACATTTTTCATCACCGGGAATTTTTATTTCTATTGTAACTGTTTGTTTTGCCGGGTTGGGATAAAGCAGTATATTGCTTTCTTCTAAACAAAACTCATCATTATTTGTTGATGTTGGTTTGTTATCTTCTTCTGTTGTTTCTATACCGGCATCTTTGCTTGCGTGGGCACAATCGGAAGGGCATTGAATAATTTGAGCTTTAAACTTACCTCCGCTTTTAACTTTAAAGTTTTTAAGGCGGATGCTGTTGTTTGCTGTATAAGTTACAGATTTTCCGTTTTGTATTTCAAGAGGAGCCGGACTGCTGAATATTTCACCATATTCAGGGAAATAAAAAAAATACTGTAAACCCGGTGTGTTTTGATAGAATTGATAAACAGTTAAATCTTCATCACAATTATCATAAATATAATCTTCATCGGGTTTTATTTTGAAAATCGCTCTTTGTAAAAAATATGTTTCATTATTAGGATTAATTGTGTCAATATGAAAGAAGCCGTAATCAGTACCATGCCACCCAAATTCAAAATGGAAATAATCATCATCATATTGTGTCCCGTATCCGTCTAATACGAAAGCATGTGCTGTTATACCCTTTTCTTCTTCGTCTATCATACTTGCATATAAGATAGGCTGACTATTATCCAAATCTTTTTTAATATATTTTTTCCATTTTTTATCAGAATAATATTGTCTTCTTCTTAAATTTGCTTTTTTATCATATTTAAAAGTATCTGTAAAAGCTACATGCATCATTGTAGGCCAATTAAAAGAATTGCATGTGCCTAAATAGCAATAACTCATTTCTGTTTTTACACCGCAAATATGTAATAGTTTAGCTATTTCATTGCGTTCAGTTACATATTTGGGTCTTATATCATATGTTCCGGGGATATATTTTAATAATTCAATAGGCATGTTACACCAATCAAAATAATGATTATCAATTTTATACGGATGAGCCCAATATCTCATAATTTGAGCCATAGCAACAGCACCGCAACCTGCTGTACATTTGCCGCAATCTTCTGAACAATCTTCATTTTTTCCGTTATACGGCATATAATAATTATAACCAGGACAAATTTCATCCATTGATCCTCCACTATAGGGATCATTTGTCCAACTTTGTCCCCATTCTGTTTCTATAAGAGGTGCAACAATAGTATCATTAACAGATCCTTCTTTATTATTTTTATATAATATTTGTTGCCATTTTTTTAGAGTATTCTCATTTGAATAATTTCCAACAGTCGTTATATAAACTGATTTATTGTAGTAGTCATACCATTGCTGTACAGCTGGCGGAACATTATTTCTTTCATA
>JAUVIG010000170.1 GCA_030592825.1 Chlorobiota bacterium
GCGGAAATACAACATTCGAAATTATTTACGGTTTGTTAAATCCTTTAAAACTTTCTGATTATCAAAGTGAGTGCTTTAATTTAACAGATATTAAAAAGGATAAAAATGAAGTCATTGATATTTATCCCAATCCGTTTTCTGATTATTTTAAAATAAATATCGGAAAATTCCAAAGTGCAAAAATCACTGTTTATGATATTTCAGGAAAAGAAATCATTAATACTGTAATTCCCGATGATTGTACAATTCATACAAAAGGTTTAAAACAGGGTTTGTATCTTTATAAAATTATTTCAGGTAAGAATATTTATTTCGGAAAGTTTATTAAATATTAATTGTCTTTACGCATATACTAATTTACCTTTTGGTTTAGGTATTGTACGATTTAGCATTCTAGCTGTTTCAATCCATTCAGAAATAACAACTTGTATGTTTTTCACCACTTCAATATATGTAGTTCCGTCTGCCATACAACCTGATAATTCCGGAACTTCTGCTATAAATGTTTTATCGATTTTACTCCAATAAATAATTATTTCATACTTGCTGTCCATATTTATTTGTTTCTTAATTCTAATTGATAATTTACAATAATATTTCTTACTTGTTTTACTTGATATGCTTTTGCTTTATCACCAAGTGCCTGAATATTTATTATTTCTGTTATATCTTTTTGGTAAAAAATATGATGACTACCCTTTATGCGTTGTTCGAAACCTAAATTTATTAATAGGTTTATTAATTCGTTAAATTTTATGTTTTGGTCAGCCTTACCTGATAAAATTTTTTCAATTAATCTTTCGTATTTCCTCATTGAAACATTTTATACAAATTTAATGATTTTTGATTATAAAAGTAAATTATTTCAAAGAAAACTCTTTATCTATTAACTTGGATTTACCGGATAAAACTAAATTTTAACAGAGTTTACAAAAAACATCCGACTTGAAATTTTTAGGATGTTTAACATTTTGTGTCTTTTGTTTTAGTCCCAAATTAATTCAACCTTTTCCAATTTATTGAATTGTTTATCACTTGAAATTATCGGAATGTTAAAATATAAATTAATCTGTCATGTAGTTCGTATCAACTATTTTTTCAAAACCAATGTCTTCCCAAATTCCTGATAGACTTTCACTTTTTTCTTTCTCTTTAGTTTTGCTTTTAAATACAAGAAATTGAATAAAATCATCCACTTCTTTCAATTTGTTTTTTGGCAAATATTTTAAGTTTTGTAAAATATTTTGTTGTGTAAAAATAAAATTATCCATCTTTTTTAATATTTAGTTCTGTAAAGATAATGTCAAAAGTTAAATGATGCAAGTCTTTCAATAAAATAAATAAAAAATACAGAATATAATCTTATGCACAAACAAAAACATCCGATATTAATTTTACCGGATGTTTAAATATTTTTTGCAAGTCCTTGCCGGTTTTGAAGTTTAGCTTTCAGCAATAAACTTTTTAAATGCTTCATTCAATTTCGGAACTACTTCAAAAGCATCGCCTACAATGCCGTAATCTGCTGATTCAAAGAAAGGTGCATCTGCATCTGTATTGATGCAAACCATTACTTTAGAACTGTTCACACCTGCAAGATGTTGTATTGCTCCCGAAATTCCGATTGCAATATATAAATTAGGTGCAACCACTTTTCCTGTTTGCCCCACATGCTCATCATGAGGTCTCCAATCAAGATCAGTAACAGGACGCGAACAACTTGTTCCGGCACCGAGTATTTCAGCCATTTCTTCTATCATGCCCCAATTTTCAGGGCCTTTTAAGCCTCTTCCTGCCGATATAAGAATATCAGCATCAGTAACAGACAATTTACCTTTACTTTTTACTACTTCAACCAGTTTAACAGCATATGCACCTTCCGGAATTTCAGCTGTAAAGTCTTCAATTTCAATATCACCACCTGTTTCAACAATTTTATATGAATTTTGTGACAAAGTAAGCACTTTTACATCTGAATTAATGATAACATCTGCAAATGCTTTCCCTGAATATGCTCTCTTTTTAACCTTAAACGGTGAAGTTGATGAAGGAACATCTACTGCACCTGCAGCAAGTCCTGCATTCATTTTTACTGTTAATCTCGGAGCAACGGCTCTCCCCGAAGGATTATTTCCGAAAACAATAACATCCGCATTATTATTACTTGCAACTTGCTCTATAACTGCTGTATATGCTTGTGCTGAAAAGTCTTTTAATTCACCGTTTTTAACAACAAAAACTTTTTTTGCTCCGTAGTTACCAAGTTCTTTAAGTGTTGATTCATCAACATTGCCAATGGTAACTGCAATTGCCTCTGATCCGAGTTTATTTGCTGTTTCAGTTCCGTAGGAAACTAATTCATATGTTGCTTTTTTAAATTTCCCGTTAAAATTCTCTGTATATATTAAAACTGCCATTTTTTTTGAAATTAAAATTAGAAATTAGAAATTAGATTTTTGAATACCCAAATTTTTTTTTAAATGATTTTTGCTTCTTCATGAAGCAATCTTACCAATTCTTCAACATTTTCAGGATCAACCATTTTACATTGAGGTTTTGCTTCAGGTAAATAATGTTTGACAACTTCTGTCATATTGTTTTGCTCAACCGGTTCAACAACATCTAATTTCTTTCTTCTTGCCATCATAATACCTCTCATATTCGGAATTCTCGGTTCTAATGCAAATCCTTTTCCGGCACTTACTACAAACGGAAATGTAGCATTAAGAACTTGTTTTCCTCCTTCAATTTCCTGTTCCATTTTTACTTTATCGCCGTCAATTTCAAATAAAGATGCTCCGGATACTGACGGTAAACCAATAAATTCAGCAATCATACCTTCAACTTGGCTGCCATTATAATCAATTGATTCTTTTCCGGTTACAATCACGTCATATTCTCCGTTTTTAAATACTTCTGCAATTTGCTTTGCAACAAACACTGCATCAGCAGGTTCTGCATTTACTCTAACAGCTTCGTCAGCACCCATTGCCAATGCTTTTCTTAAAGTAGCTTCAGTTTCAACAGGTCCTACATTTACTGCCGTGATATGCACATCAGTACCGCTGTCTTTTATATCCAATAATCTGGTTAAAGCTAACTCCTCATATGGTCCTATTATGTACTGAATGTCTGTATTGTCAAATTTTGTGTCATTATCAGTAAATCTGATTTTTGAAGTTGTGTCCGGAACATGTCCGATACAAACAAGTGCTTTCATATCCTATTATTTTAATATATATATCTATAAATTTACTATGCAAACATAAAGTTTTTTCTTAAATTTTCAAAACTTCAAAATTATAAATAATCTATGTAAACTAAAAAATAAAAAACCGCTTAACAAAATATGCCTAACGGTTTTTTATTTTGGTTCTACCGGAATTTTAATGAGTAACTAAATTAAATATTTTTTGGAACTCAATGCTACAATGATATAATGCTGCAATGCTTAAATATTTTGCAATACTTAATCATTATGCGAATAAAACATTTTCAATAGTTGGCTTTTTATTACAGCATTTAAACATTATTAATATTCCAATAAATTCATGGTAGTACTTTCTTTTTTTATCAGTAAAGTTAATAAATTACCTATTCAGTAATTGCTTCATCACCACCTGCTAATTTTGCTTTCAATGCTTCCAGTGCTTCAGATCCGCTTCCTGAAGTTTCTTCAAGAACACTGTCAATTTCATCATCAATACTTTGATTTTCAAAAGCTATATCGGCATAAGATTCAGCCAATGCCTCATCTTGTTCAACTTTTTCTTTCATTCTTTCAAGCATTGCAACAGTTCCGTCAGCATCAATATTTGCCAATTGTTTATTAACGGTTTTAGTAGCTTTGCTTACTTTTGCTCTTGCTTTAAGTATTTTAGCTTCATTTTCCCATTGTTTTATGTATTTTTTCAAACGGTCAATAGTCGTATCTAATTTCGCAACTTGGACATCATATGTTTTTTGAGTTTTTAATGATGTCTGAAGATTTTGTGCTGCTTGTTCTTTTCCGTCAAGAGCGGATGTTGCAAGACGATCTGCTTCAGAAGGATCTAATACTCCTTTTTCTGCACGTTTTATTAAAGCAATAGCCTTATTTTCGTATTCATTCATTTTGTTACGATACTTATTAGCATCATTTTTTGATCTGATAGCCAATGCCTTCACTTCTGCTAAAGCTTTTATACTTTCATCCAATTTTCCTTTCATATCACGAATTCCCTGTTCTGTCATTTTGGTTGGATCTTCCAAATGATTTAATGCAGCATGTGCTTCAGCTTGTCCGATTTTGAATAATCTTTTAAAAAATGCCATCTTATTTTGTTTTATTGTTTATAAAAATTTTTCTTCAAATATGATAAAAAAATATCGAATGCCAAAATTATTGGCATTAATTATTTTCTAAATTGATAAGCAAGACTAAAAGTCATAAATCTGCCTATGCTCAACTGATCATAATATATTAGGTATCTGTTATCTAATAAATTTTGAACTGAAGCAGAAGCCTCAAGCCCGAATTCAAACATTTTAATCAATTTCAAATTTAAAAGATATTGTTTGGGAATTATTTCAGTATTAGCATCATTTAAATATTGCTCCGTTAAGTAATTAAATGAACTTGAAAAGCCTATAATTTTTGATTTGAAAATAATTCCTGCATTAAAAATCTGTTCCGGAGAATATGTTAATACTTTGCCTTCCAAATCTTGATTCTCTTCAAAATTAATAATCATATTTTTTCCGTAGGTGTAGTTTATGAATGTTTTAAAAACTTTATTAAAGTCAATATTTAATGATGCCTCAGTTCCGTATAGTTCAACATCAGTTATGTTTTGCTTTATTACAATTGGTTTATTACCAAAAATTAAGTCTCCGGTTTCTGTATAATACATAAAATCGTGACCTAAAGTATAATATGCCGTAACAGATGCATTCCACTTCTTCCCTGTGAAACTCGAACCTAATTCAAAATTATTAATTTTTTCGGCTTGAAGATCCGGATTTGCAATCTTAAAACCACCTGCAATAAAACCGGTTCTTGTTAAATCATCCAATGCAGGAGTTCTAAAACCACTCGAATATGATGTATATGTTTTGAATCTGTCTTTTATATATTGAACAGATAATTTCGGTGAAAATGTGTTCCAATTTTTTCCTGAAATATCAAATTGATAAGGAATTAAAAAATCAGAACTTTCAGTTGCATTTTCCAAAACAAATTCAGATTTGCTTAATAAAATGTAATCATAATGAACAGCAGCATTCAAAAAAAAGTTTTTTGCAAATTCAAAATCATCATAAATAAATGCCGAAATATTATTTACATCTCCTGAATTTCTGATAATATCCGAAGATGTTTGATATTCATCGGCTCCGTTTACGAGTCCTTTTTTATAATCAAAACCTCCCGAAAATACGTTCATTTCAGTTCGATAAGTTATATTACCGATGAAGCCGAGATCATTTCGAAATGAATTCACATAATATAAAGAATATGAATTTTTATATTTTTCTACAATTCTGAAATAATGCTCATTTTGAAAATATAAATTTATATTCCATTGAAAATTTCCTTTATTTCCGGAATATTTACTCCTGAAAAAATGAGTATCATGATCTGCGGCATTACCTATTTCATCAAATATCTTTACACCTTGTCCTCTTCTGTCATTATAATAATTATATGAAAGATCAATTTTGTTTTCCTTGTTAAATTTATATGAATTTGATACATTCAAACCAAACTCTTCTGACCATGCGGCAATATGAGTAGAATCTCTTAAACTGTCGGGTTGGCTTATATAGCCGTCACTTTTCCTGTAGAAAGAACTGACTTTATAATTCCAATTTTTATTTTGTAAAGGACTTCCTGAAAGATCAACTTCTGCACAATAAGTATTATAGGTTCCGTATGACAAGCTTGCTTTACCCAATATAAATTTATCAGTAGATTCTTGAGTTATAATATTGATAATACCACCCATAGCATTCGATCCGTAAACAGATGAACCCGGACCTCTTAATACTTCAATCCTATTAACTGACAAAGGATTGAATCTGTTCCAATTAACATCTCCAAGATCAGATTTATTTATAGGAACACCATCTTGCAACACCAAAATCCTGCCTTGTTCATTTCCGCCGAAACCTCTCATACTCACTTTACTCCCTCCATACATTCCTAATGGCCTGACAATATTTAAGCCTGCTTTAGTTTTCAATAAGTCATCAACAGAATTAGCTGATACTCTGTTTATTTCATCTTTGTTAAGAATTGAGACTGATGCCGGTAAATGTTTGATCTTTTGCTCAACCCTTCCGGCTGAGATAATAACTTCGCTTAACTTGATTGAACTTGTGTCTTTTTGCGCAAATAACAACACAGGAAAAACACTCAAAACAGTCAGTAATACAAATGAAAAATTAATCTTCATAATAATAATTTAAAGAATTAATAAAAATTTGTAAGGAAACTGAGTTTGAATAAAGAGAGGGTATCCCGAAAACAGGATAACGAAAAAAATCGTACTTTTCACCTTTCCAATTCAGATAACTCACGTTATCCTCGGGAGGTAGGATCGTTTCCGATCAAACCCTTCGGTTAAAAATCATAGCAGATGCCTTAGATCATTTAACTCGGAGAAAATCTATTTAAAGAACTTTTTGATAATGCAAATTTATTAAAAAATCAGATGAAAAAAAATGTTGTTCAGCAACTGTTATGCATAGATCAACATTCGTCGTCTTCTTTTCTCTTTATACTGAAAACACCTCTGCCGATGGCAATAATTTTTTTTTCATCATCAGGATGAAAAATTTTCATTTCTGAAACAATTGTACGCCTTCTTCTGCTGATGACCTCGCCAATTGCAATTATTTCTTTGGCTTTTCCCGGACGCAAATAATCTATACGCATATCAATTGTTGCCACATCATCTTCTTGGGATGTCATGTATGTCATTGCAGCTGCTCCTCCGGCAGAATCAAGAGCTGTTGCCAAATACCCGCCGTGTAAACGTTTTGAACGAGGATCTCCGATAAATTCTTCCTTATACGGAAATAATAATTTAACATAACCGGCATCTAACTCAAGCACTTTCACTCCAATGAATTTTATCATAGGAATGTGATTTTCAAGCACTTCTTTAAATATTTTCTTTACTGAATCTGTCATTGAAATTATTTTTGACCGTAATATACAGAAGAAATTCCGAATGTAAATTTCTTTTCATAAACATTTTTAAAACCTGCTTCTTTCATTTTATCAACAAATTTTTTGCCGTAAGGAAATACGTCAACAGAGGCAGGTAAATAAGTATATGCTGACATGTCTTTAGAAAAAATTCTTCCGACAGTCGGTAATATTCTTTTGAAATAAAAATTATAAAGCTGTTTTACAGGAAATTTTTCAGGACGAGAAAACTCAAGAACTACGATTTCTCCGTTAGGTTTCAATACTCTGTACATTTCATTTATTCCCTTTTGAAGATTTTCAAAATTACGAACACCGAAAGCAACTGTAACTGCATCAAATGAATTATCGGGGGATTTTATATTTTCAGAATCACCTTCAAGGAACTCAATAATCTCTGACAATTTTTTCTTTTTTACTTTTTCTTCCCCGACTTTCAACATGCCGGTTGAAATATCAATGCCTATTATTTTTTCAGGCTTTAATTTTTTATTTATTTCTATTGCAAAATCTCCGGTGCCGGTCGCGACATCAAGTATTTTTCCGGGTTTAGATTTTTCA